>JAXJDU010000337.1:0-3970 GCA_036301785.1 Acutalibacteraceae bacterium
ACCCCATAAACTTTTGAAAAAGTTTAATCAAAACTTTTAAGTTTTGATTTGTGCGTAACTTAGCGACAAACTACAATTTGAAATAGAAGGAGATAAATTATGAGATTAGATAAATATTTGAAAATTTCAAGAATAATTAAAAGAAGAACAATAGCAAACGAAGCCTGCGACGCAGACAGAGTTATAGTAAACGGTAAGCCACAAAGAGCCTCTTACGCAGTAAAGGTTGGCGATATAATAGAAATTCAGATGGGTGCAAAGCCTTTTAAGGCAGAGGTATTGCAGATAAATGAATACGCTAAAAAAGAAGATGCCTGCCTGATGTACAAGGTTATCGAGTAATTGCAGTTTAAAAGATAAATCATAATAAAAATAAATTCAGCATATATTGTACTATAAAAATTTGGGGGTATAATATATGCACGAAGAAAAGCAAAGGCCAAAGTTGCCACATAGCGTTATAATAGAAAATCGGTCGTCCATATCCTTTACCGGTGTTAAGGATATGGGCAGCTTTGATGAGCAGGCTGTGGTCTTGTATACAGATTACGGAGAAATAAACCTGCGTGGTGCAAAGCTACATATAAGCAAGCTTAGTCTTGACAGCAACGAGGTTGACATAGACGGAGAAATAGAGGCTATAATTTATACTCAGAATAAACAAAACACCGGCTTTTTTAATAAGCTGTTTAAATAGGGTGCAGGTATGCAGTTTTTTATTTCAGACCAGGTTAATGTGTTTTTTATGGCAATGCTATGTGGCGTTATTATTGCAGTAATAAACGAGGCTTTCAGATTTTTAAGGTATATAGGCTTCAGGTCAGATGTAAATGTATTTATACAGGATATTGTATTTATGTCGGTTGCAGCCTTTATATCCTTTTGCTTTGCTCTATGCTTCAATAAGGGTAATGTACGATTTTTTATTTTGTTGGCAGAGCTTCTGGGCTTTTTAATGTTCAGGTATACTGTGGGTTTGTTTACTGGCAAGCTCTTTAAGGTGATAAGCTTTATTATCTATAAGGCTTCGCATATGATTAAAGCACTTATTAATGCGATATCGACAATGTTTAACAAAATAGGTGGATGTGTATTGGTTAAAATACCATTATTTAAAAACCGTGCAGAAACTTCTTGCAAAAATGGTGATGATTATTGTATAATATTAAAAAGTGTATTTAGATTTACTAAGGCTTTTAAAAAGAGGTAATGCAATGAAGCTTAAAGAAGTTGATGTAGTATCAACGGCATCGTCAAAAAAGAAGAAGAAAAAACTCAGAATAGAAGTTAAACGCACAGACGCAATAATTTATTCTGTAACCTTCGGATTGGTTGTATATGCTGTTGTGTGCTTGATATCACAAAATATAAACATAAACAAAAAGACAGCAGAGCTTGAGGATATAAAAAACCAGATAATAATAGAAGAAGTTAAAAACGAAGAAATTACAGATATATTAAACTCAAACAAAAATGAAAACGCTGCGTATATAGAGAAAACAGCAAGAGAAGACCTTGACTACGCATATAAAGATGAAAGAATTTTTATAAACATATCCGGTGAATGATAAGCAATTAATTTGCTTAATTTATATATTTTTTAGGGGGACATTATTTTAATGGCAGTTGAAGTTGGAAATATTTTAGAAGGTAAAGTAACAGGAATTACAGATTTTGGTGCGTTTGTAGATTTGCCAGACGGTAAGTCTGGTATGGTACATATTTCAGAGGTAGCACCAACCTATGTAAATAAAATTACCGATCATTTAACAGAGGGGCAGACTGTAAAGGTTAAGGTACTGAACATTGCCGCAAACGGTAAAATCAGCCTTTCTATTAAAAAAGCCATGGATAATCCTAATAAAAGCGAGAGAAGCGACAGAAGTGACAGAAGAGATCGCAGAGAGCGTGGAGACCGTGATGGTGAGCGTAGCAGAGATAACCGAGATAACCGAGATAACAGGGACAACAGAAATTCTCGTGGCAACAAGCGTTACGACAGCCGTAACCGTCAGCCAGCACCACCAGTAACAGGTCCTGGTAATTTTGAGTGGCAGAGCCCACGCAAAAATGAAAATGCAAGCTTTGAGGATCTTATGTCTAAGTTCAAGCAGACAAGTGAAGAAAAGTTTTCTGATTTAAAGCGTGGCAACGAGGTAACTGTACGCCGTGCAAGAAGAAATCAGAAGCCTTGATTGAATATTTTTAACCACCTGAACAGATAGCTTTTATGCTATCTGTTTTTATTTTGAAATTGTATTGTCTTTTTATGTAATATTTGATATAATCTATTAACTGATTTATATCAAATGATTAATAATTACCATAAATTTAAATATCGTTTGTAATGGTGATTAATATTAAGAGGTGAAAATTTATGAAGCGTGAACGCTTAGGTAGCCGACTCGGCTTTATTTTGCTGAGTGCAGGCTGTGCTATTGGTGTAGGTAATGTGTGGAAATTCCCATATATGACTGGTGCTAATGGTGGTGGCTTTTTTGTACTGTTTTATTTAATATTCTTAATTCTGTTTGGTGTGCCTATAATGGCAATGGAATTTTCACTGGGTAGAGCAAGCCAGAAAAGCCCTGTAAAGATATATGATGCTTTAGCACCAAAAAACAGTAAGTGGTATCTGCATGGATATGCTGCAATGGCTGGTAACTATCTGCTTATGATGTTTTACACAACTGTTTCTGCGTGGATGCTTAACTACTTTGTTTTAATGGCAAAAGGAGATTTGGCAGGCTTAACACCTAAGCAGGTAGAGGGTACATTTGATGTTGTTTCATCAAATCCGGTTACTATGATTCTCTTTATGGGTATAATCGTAGCTGTGGGATTTTTTATCTGCTCATTCGGACTACAAAAGGGTCTTGAAAGAGTAACAAAATTCATGATGCTTGCTCTTCTTACTATTATGGTTATCCTTGCTGTTAACAGCATAATCACTCCAGGTGGTGCAGAGGGTCTTAAATTTTACCTTATGCCAAATCTGGACAAGCTTAAGGAGATTGGCGTTGGTACTGTTATAGTTAACGCTATGAATCAGGCATTTTTCACACTTAGCCTTGGTATGGGCTCTATGGCAATATTCGGCAGCTACATCGGAAAAGAACGCTCTCTGCTTGGTGAGTCTGTAAATGTAGCCTTGCTTGATACATTTGTTGCTGTTACCTCAGGACTGATTATCTTCCCAGCCTGCTTTGCACATAATGTACAGCCAGACAGTGGTCCGTCACTTATATTTATAACACTGCCAAATATCTTTAACAACATGAGCCTTGGCAGATTGTGGGGCAGTCTTTTCTTTGTGTTTATGACCTTTGCAGCGTTTTCTACTGTACTTGCAGTTTTCGAGAATATCATCGCTTGCTTTACAGACCTGTTTAACTGCAGCAAAAAGAAGGCTTGCTTAATAAATGGCTTCTTGCTGTTTGTGTTGTCACTGCCATGTATTCTTGGCTTTAATGTTTTAAAGGATGTTACTCCTTTCGGTGCTGGCTCTAATATTATGGATTTAGAGGACTTCCTTGTAAGTAATATTTTACTTCCACTTGGCTCTTTAATATTTGTTTTATTCTGCGTAAGCAAAAAGGGCTGGGGCTGGAAAAACTTTGTTAACGAGGCTAACGAGGGTAAGGGCTTAAAGGTAAAGGAATGGATGAGAGTATACCTTACATATATTTTACCAGTGATTATTGTGGTATTCTTTGTAATAGGTATTGTAAACTTTTTTACTAAATAATCTGAGCTATAAAACCTCTGTCAATCGACAGGGGTTTTATTAAATACTATTTATATTGAACAACAAAAGGGTGTTTTAATGAGAACATTATATTTAACTGACCTTGACGGTACACTGCTTAATAAAGAAAGCAGAATTACTGACCTTGATATAAGCGTTATAAATACCTTTATAAAAAATGGTGGTATGTTTACCTATGCAACAGCAAGGTCGTATAATTCA
>JAXJDU010000338.1:0-3557 GCA_036301785.1 Acutalibacteraceae bacterium
ATTCTGTTTGGTGTATTTGCTCTGTACCAAGCATAGAGGCGAATAAAACTATTGCCAGAGCAAATACACCAAACAGAATTAAAAATTTGCCTAAACCAGACTTTTTCTTGTCATTTTTATTCAACCGATTTCACTCCTTAATTACTTATATATTATTTACTAAGCTGTAAAGAAATTTCAAAAAAGCTTATGAGTAAACTTCTTCCTTAAGAATACCAATAAATGGTAAATTACGGTATTTTTCAGCGTAATCAAGACCATATCCAGCAATGAATTCATTAGGAATATCTGCACCTATGTAATCAACCTTAATATCCTTTTTTCTTCTTTCTGGCTTATTAATAAGAGTACATAGTGTTACACTGTTTGCACCCTTATTTTTAAGGTGATTTACAATAAAGTTTAATGTTATACCACTATCGATAATATCCTCAACGATAATAACATCTTTGCCAAGCACAGGTTCTGATATATCTTTAAGTATATTAACTCTTCCGAGTGACTCTGTGCCAGAGCCATAGCTTGAAACTGCCATAAAGTCCAATTCACATGGTAAATCAATTTTTCTTACAAGGTCAGCCATAAAAATAAAGCTACCCTTTAATAAACCAAGCACCAATATATTTTTGCCTTTAAAATCCTTTGTAATTCTTTGACCCATATCATCAACCATAGCGTCTATCTGGTCTTTTGTAAAAAGAATTTCTTTAAAGTCATTTATTACAGCATTACCCTCCATAGTAATTCCTCCGTTTTATTTTTATTCAACAACCCTTATAATCGCCACATTTTTTGTTTTTTCTGTTACAGCACAGTCCTGTGCTGCACCAAAGCCACTAACCCACAAAACTCTGTTTTCACTTGCGATAACAGGCAGCAGGCTACGCTTTTCGGCAGGTATTCTTGCCTCTATAAACAGCTTTTTCAGCGTTTTTGTTATACCTCTGCCATAAGGTTTAAAGGTATCCTTTGGCATACGGGTACGAATTTGTGTATCACATGGTATTATATCATAATCAACGGCATTTTTTACTAATAAATTATGAATTTTAACAATTTCGTCAAATCCTTGCTTCGTGATTATTTCTACCGTTATTTTTTGGTTATTTATGACAAATTCATTCTTTTCTTTAAAAAGAAGAATCTCATTTTCTGTCTTATTATTCTGAGAATTTTTATATACTCTGAATACACCCTGATTAGAAACTGCTGTAAACTCATTGCTAAGCTGTACTGCACCGTGTTTATCCCTGATTATATTACATATAAGGCTTATATGCTTTTCCTGATAATTGGTACAGCCTACGCTTTGTAAGATATTGATTACAGCCTGCTTGACAACTGCGATATCCTCACACAGCAGTTTTTCGCAGGAATAGCCATTTTTTACTTTTGAGCTGTGCAAAAGCTTATTGGCAGCAGAATTCACTGTACCCAGCTGCTCGCTTACAATCTGAGAAAGTCTTGAAAAAGCCTGCTCAAAGGTAGGGTTAATATCCTTCAGCACAGGTACTACATTGTTTCTTATTTTATTTCTGCTATAGTCATCTGTAAGATTAGATGAGTCTGTTATATAGCTTATATTATTTTCGGTGCAATAGGCTTCTACCTGCTGTCTTGTGATATCTATAACAGGGCGAATAATATTCCCTCTGACTTTAGGAATACCAACTAAACCCTTTAAGCCACTACCTCTTACCATATTGAATAATATTGTTTCGGCATTATCTGACAAAGTATGAGCAGTGGCGATTTTACCGTTTTCTGAAGAAAGCTGACTGAAAAATTCATACCTTATTCTTCTGCCACACTCCTCACTGCCCTCACCTGTTTTTGCAGAAATTTCATTTATATCTGCACTTAACACCCTGCACTCTACGCCTGATTTTTCACATTCAGCCTCTACAAAGTGCTGGTCACGCAGTGCTTCTTCTCCTCTTAAATTATGGTTGATATGTGCCACGGTGATATTCAGTGCGTATTCCTTTTGTATAGATACAAGAAAGTGGAGCAGACACATTGAATCTGCTCCTCCTGAAACACCAACGACTATTGAATCGCCGTGATTTATCATACCACCATTTATTGCAGTATTAAAAATTATATCCCTTACATTACTCACTTCTGTTCTCCTGTGATGTAAAGCGCATAAACTGACCCTGCCAATGCAGCTTAACGGTATTGGTTTCACCGTGTCTGTTTTTAGCTACAATACATTCACCACTATTCATATCAGCGTTTTCGTCATTTTTGCCGTCCTTATCGCTATAATAACCCTCACGATAAAGGAACAAAACAATATCTGCATCCTGCTCGATAGAACCTGAATCTCTCAGGTCTGAAAGCATTGGTCTGTGCTCGGCTCTTTGCTCGCTGGCACGAGAAAGCTGTGAAAGCAAAATTATAGGCACATTCAGCTCTTTAGCCATACTTTTCAGTGATCGTGTATTTTCACCAACAACCTGTACAAGATTTTCTGTACGCAAGGTACTGCCCATAAGCTGCAGATAGTCTATAAGGACTAAATCTACATCCTTTAATCGTCTGAGCTTTGCTTTCATTGCAGGTACTGTAAGCATTGTTGTTTCGTCAAGATACATATTAGCTTTACTTAAGATTTCGGCTGCTTCCATCAATCTTGCCCATTCGTCATTATTAAGCTTACCTGAACGAAGCTTGGTACCCTCTATTAAGCCCTCGGTAGAAAGCAAACGGGAAACAAGCTGTTCCTTTGTCATTTCAAGCGAAAAGAAGGCAACCCTTAGTTTTGACTTAGCTGCAACATGTCTGGCTATATTAAGTGCAAACGATGTTTTACCCATACCAGGACGAGCAGCAAGCAGAATAAGGTCTGAACGGTTTAAGCCTGTTATAACTCTATCGAGGTCCGATATACCTGACGGAATAGGCTTTGATTTTTCATTATCAGGTGAGTTAAGTGCATCGAGTCGAGAAAGTGTCTGGTAAATAACGCTTTCGATATGCTCAAGACTTTTTACATCTGCACCCTTTCGAATATCGTATATTTTTTGCTCTGCCGAGTCAAGCAGCTGTGAAGATGTGCTTGTACCCTCTGAAGCTTCTTCTATAATATTTTTAGCTGCAACAATAAGAGAACGGATTTCGTAATTCTCTTTAACTATTTTTGCATAGTCCTTTGCATTTGTTGTAAACGGTGTAACCTCAGCAAGCTCTAAAAAATATGCTTTACCCTCTACCTGGTCAAAGGCAGGCTCTTTTTTCAGCTCGTTAAGCACAGTAACAGCGTCAACTGCTGCACCCTTGTTATAAAGCTGTAACATACAACCGTAGATAATCTTATGATTGGATATGTAAAAATAATCCTTATCGGGAATAAACTCAACGATACTATCAAGGCAATCCTTATCTATTAAAATAGCACCAAGCACAGCCTGCTCTGCCTTTAAATCATATGGTAGCTTTATTCCGTCAAAAAGCTCAAAACCGTCTGCCATTGTTACACCTCCTGTTATTAATGTACTGATAAATTGTAGTTTATGTGACTGCTTCGCAGTCACATAAAGACACGCACAAAC
>JAXJDU010000339.1:0-3456 GCA_036301785.1 Acutalibacteraceae bacterium
GCGTAACTTCCCGACAAATCCTAATTTTTAGGGAATAGTGTCAAAAATTTCAGCTGATTTCGGCTATCTTAACGAAAAATTTTTAACTGTTTTTAAAACATTGAATAAGTTCAATGATAGTGATAGAATTATATATTGATGATAGAAATGCATAAAAATGTGCAACTAAATATAAAAAGGAGTAGTTAAAATGAAAAAGCGTACACGCAGATTAGTAGCAACAGCGTTATCGGCAACCACTGTTGTGTCAATGCTTACATCGGCTTCTGCTGTAGCAACAGATAGTATTGATGCAAATGCTGATATAGCTTTTACAGATGTGGTACAGGAGCAGGCTGTGGCTGATAATCAGATTTCCGTAACACCACAGACTGGCACAGATAACGGATATTACCAGCGTACAGGTGACCTTTCTCTTGAGCAAGGAGTATCAGACGACACACCGGTAATAAGCTCAACCAATGAATATTATAGGCTGACAGGCAAAAAGTACAAAGTTCCAAGTGGAAGCAGCTTGTCTGAAAGCCTGCCAAAAAGTGTGGATAACAGCCAGAGTGAATACTTCCCTACTATTGGTAATCAGGGTGGACTGGGTGCTTGTGTTGCATGGGCACAGACATATTATCAGTTTACATATACAATGAATAAACAAAGAGGTGTTAAAACTACAGAAGATAACACCTTTTCTCCTAAGTGGACATATAATCTGGCTAACTGTGGTAAGGATAATGGCACAGGTGCACAGGATGTGTATGAGGCGATGAAAAGACAGGGTAATGTGTACTTGACTACACTTCCTTATGATGACGATTATCTTTCATGGAGTCCATATGAAGAAATCTGGACAGAGGCCATGAAATACAGAGTAAAGAGCTATGAATTTTTTAAGGAAATAGGCAGCAGTGAAACAACCCCGATAACCTCTGAAAAAGATGAAGATTTAGAGCCTATAAAGGCAGCACTAAGTAATGGCGAAATACTTACATTTTCTACTTGTATAAGAAGCTGGAAAATCGACAAAATAAAAAACAATGCTGCAGTGCCTGAAAGCAATAAGTACAGTGGGCAAGAGGTAATGATATCTCAGAATGGCACAGATGGTCCACACAGAATGACAATAGTAGGCTATAACGATGAAATCTGGACAGATATAAATAAGAATGATAAGGTTGACGACGGTGAAATGGGTGCGTTAAAAATTGCGAACTCATGGGGTCCTGGCTATGCAAATAATGGCTTTATCTGGATGGCGTATGACGCACTTAATAATAAAACCGTTGTTGAGGGTGCAGTAAACGAGAAGGGAAGAACCACACCTACAAGTCTGATTGGCAGAATAGAGGTTCAGCCATATAACACCGGTACAAGTATGTATGTAAAGTTTACACTTAACACAACAGACAGATCTCAGGGTATTGCCCGTATTATCGCAGAAAAGGACGGCACAACATACTCCAGCACACTGTACCCTGCTAATACTATGCTTGAAATGGGTAAATACAATTTTCATGGTACAACCGAAGCAAAAGACGGTACTATGATGTATGCACTTAACAATTTAATTCCAGATATTAATTCTGATAATTTCAACGATTATACATGGAGCGTTAAATTTGGTGACAGAACAAAGGATAATATTAAATTTACTGTAAAAAATGCAGAAATAGTAGACCTTAATAAAAATGCTACATATAAGCCAGATGGTGCTTATCCACTTACATTAGACGGTAATGAGCAGACATTTGAGATTATTAAGTCAACATTAAATCATGCTGTAATCTATTACAGAGGATACCATGCTCCTTATATACACTATAAAACTTCCGATGGTACATGGGCTTCTGCTGAAGGTATTCCGATGGAAGAAAACAGAGAAAGACGAGGCTATACACATAAATATGTAATAAAGCTGGATAATCAGAAGCAAACAGCACTCTATTTCAGTGATGATAAAGGTAATGTAGATAACAATAACGGTCAGTATTATACAGCAGGCAATGGTCTTAACTATTTTGTTACAGAAAACGCTGGCACACCTTTAACTGTTAAGCTATCAAACAGCTTTAACAGCATTGCTGATGTTGATATGTGTGGTAACTTTTTAGCTGAGGCTACAGGTGGCTATGAGCCTTACGAGTATAGGTTTGTGTATCAGCACATAGAGTCAGGCTCAGAAACATCTCGTGATTATCACACAAACAATACTGCTGGTGAATACTTCAGAAAGGTTGGCGACTATAATGTTACTGTTTATGTAAAGGACTTTGCTGACAATGTGGTAACTGCTTCTATGGTTACAAGCATTGAGGACTTCCCGTTTGAGATAAGTGAATTTACTGTAACACCTTCTGATAAAATTATGGTTGGTGACGAGCTGGAGTTTTCAGCCGTAACAAAATATGAGCATATAAGAACATGGGGTGGAGTTTACAATCAGTACAGCTTTACAATCAAAAAGGGTAACGAGGTTTGCTATACAGAAACAAAAAAGGCAAACAAGTGTGATATAGGCGATATGTCAAGTACAATACTTCTGCCATGGACACCTAAATCTGCTGGTAAATATTCTATAACTATAGACACTACCGACAACAAAAATGAACATCAGGAAAAAACATTCAGCTTTACTGTACACGAGTTCAACGGTACAATTATTGGTGATGCCGACAACAGTGGTGCTGTAAATCTTACAGACGCACTTCTGGTTATGAAGTATAACATAGGTGGTATAGATGCTTCTAAGCTTTGGCTTGCACTAGCTGACGGTAACAACGACAGCAAGATTGATTTGCGAGATGCTATTCTGATTATGAAATACATTGTTTCTGACAGTAATGTAGCAAATGTAGGTAAGGTGAATCATAGAGAAGTTCCAACTGAGCCACCAACAGAAAAGCCTACCGAAAAGCCAACTGAAAAACCAACAGAGGCACCTACAAACCCTGTAACCAAGAATATTGTAACCTTTACAAATTCTCTTAACTGGAGTGGCACAATCTATTGCTACTACTGGTCAGATTCAAACAAGAGTATGACAACATGGCCTGGTAAGCCAATGACAAAATCAGGTACTAATACCTTTGGTCAGGCACTATATACCTTTGAAGTGCCTGCCAACGCTACATATATAATATTTACAAACAGTAGTGCTCAGACGGTTGATATACCTTATAGTGGTGGCAGTGTTAAATATTACCCTACTACTACAAATTCAAAGGGACACTATAATGTAGAAACATGGAAATGAGTTTAAAATAAAATAATAACAATAAAAGCTATAGCAAGAAGGTAAATAAACTTCTTGCTATAGCTTTTGCTTTGTAAAATTGTAGTTTATCGGGGAGTTAAAAAATCGCACAAATCAAAACTTAAAAGTTTTGATTAAACTTTTTCAAAAGTTTATGGGTCGAGGGCAAAGCCCTCGTGGGATTTTAAAGGGCAACGCCCTTTAACTCA
>JAXJDU010000340.1:0-1642 GCA_036301785.1 Acutalibacteraceae bacterium
ATAGCGTTCATAAGTACAGATGATGGATATGCAGCTGTACCACCTGGTACATATATACCAACTCTTTTTAAGCCTCTTACACGCTGTCCAAGAATAACACCGTTATTCTTAGTTGTCAGCCAGCTTTGCTGTAGCTGACGCTGGTGGAAGTCTCGGATATTTGCTGCAGCCTTTTCAAGAGAAGAATAAACCTCTTTGTCGCATAGCTGTGCATATGCCTTTAGCTGTTCCTTTGAAATTTCTGGATTTTCTACATTTGAACCATCAAATTTCAGTGTGTATTCATTTACAGCCTTGTCGCCATTCTGCTTAACATTAGCAAGAATATCTGACACAATAGCTGTAACATCCTTATCGTTATTATCACAGCGAGCCTTTAAATCTGATATAAAATCATACTCGGCTTTGCCGTTTGCTATTACCTTTGTAATCATATTAAAAATCTCCTGATTATATTCGTTAAATTGTAGTTTAGGCGTGAGCTAACGCTCACACCTGAGAAGAGATAATCGTAAAGTTTAGGTCCACCCTTTTTAAAGGCTTTTGGGGTCGAGGGGTAACACCCCTCGTGGGATTTTAAAGGGCAAAGCCCTTTAACTCATGGTTTTTCCTAAAAATGCCATTGAAAAGGGCATTTTTAAATATTTTTGAGGCGTTAAGGACTCTGTCCTTAAAACCTGCAAGGGCTTTGCCCTTGACCCACCACCCTTTAAAAAGGGTGGACCTAAACTTTACGCTTTTCTCTATCGCAGTTTGCTATTATCCCCACAAACTACAATTTGTGCTATAGAATACCCCCGAAAAGCTTTAGTGAATTTTTAAGCCTTTCGGGGGTGTATTTTTTGTTTATATTCTTATTGTATACCTATTGTGCAAACTGTGAGTTATATAGCTTGGTGTAGAAGCCACCCTTTGCTAAAAGCTCGTCGTGTGTGCCTTGCTCGATAATATTACCGTCCTTCATTACAAGCAACACATCTGCGTTGCGTACAGTTGAAAGTCTGTGAGCAACAATAAAGCTTGTTCTGCCCTGCATAAGCTTGTTGAAGGCCTGCTGAATTTTAAGCTCGGTGCGTGTGTCGATTGATGAGGTAGCTTCGTCAAGTATAAGCATAGGTGGCTGTGTAAGCATTATTCTGGTAATGCACAGCAACTGTTTTTGTCCCTGAGAAAGCTCTCCACCGTCTTCACCTATTACTGTGTTATAGCCCTGTGGCAGTCTTTTTATAAAGCTGTGGGCGTGCGATTTCTTGGAAGCCTCTATTATTTCTTCCTCAGTAGCATCTGGCTTGCCTATTGTTATATTATCTCTTATTGTGCCAGCCTTAAGCCATGTTTCCTGCAAAACCATGCCATAGCTTTGTCGCAGGCTTTTAAGTGTAAGGCTTTTAATCTCGTTGTTGTCAACCTTTATTTCGCCACTGGTGGTATCGTAAAAACGCATAAGCAGATTAATAAGCGTTGTTTTTCCACAGCCGGTAGGGCCTACTATTGCTACACGCTGACCTGATTTTACCAGCAGGTTAAAGTTTTCTATAAGCTTTTTATCCTTGGTGTATGAAAAATACACATTGCTAAGCTCAATATTACCCTCTACAGTGTCAAGCTCTATGGCGTTTGCTGGCTGTGGTGGTATTTCTGC
>JAXJDU010000341.1:0-4913 GCA_036301785.1 Acutalibacteraceae bacterium
GACCTAAACTTTACGCTTTTCTCTATCGAAGTTTGTTATTAGCCCGATAAACTACAATTTATCCTACAAAGCCTTAACATAAAGAAAACCCCGAAGAATAAAATCTTCGAGGTCAATTATAACTATTTATTTTTTATTTATTTTTTTACAACAGATTACATATAACAGAAATACTGTCCACTTTCTACTGCGTGTACACCAGAGCCCTGTACAAAGCCTGCCTGGAATACTACATTATCAGGTAATATTCTGTAACCGTCAAGCAGCTTTTCTGCGTTTGCATAGCATCTTTCGATAGCTGATTTTGTGATAGGGTCTGTTGCATTTGGAATTGATACACCATTCCAGTACATCATACCATAAGCATATTTGCTTGTAATTACGCCTCTGATTGTATCTGGAAACTGGTTTGACTTAACTCTGTTAAGAACTACATTACCAACCATAAGCTGCAGGTTATCGCTGCAATATGTTGAGCCTGCTTCTTGCCAGATAACAGCAGCCAGGCAGAATAAATCGTCTTCTGAATAGCCCTTTGTTACCTTTACTGTACACTTTGCAGTTTTACCGTTGTATGTTGTAGCAGTAATTGTTGCTGTACCTTCAGCTACAGGTGTTACAAGACCACCAGCTGATTTTACTGTGGCAACCTTACTGTTGCTTGATGTATACTTAATTGTATGAGAAGCTGTATTCGCATTTAGTGATGAGTTAAGGTCAAAGCTTTTACCAGTAGGAAGTGATAGTGAGCTTTTATTCAGCATAAGAGTTGCTGGTGCATTTTTAACTGTGATTACACAGGTTACTGTAAGACCATTATATGCCTTTGCTGTAACTACTGCTGTACCAACTGCCTTTGCTGTAACCAAACCACCTGATGCTTTAGCTGTAGCTACATTGCTGTTACTTGATGAATAAAGAATACTGTATGCAGCTGTACCAGCTGGAATTTTACTGTTAAGGTCATAGGTTTCTCCCACACCAAGAGTAAGACTTGTTTTGTTAAGTGTAAGTGATGTTGGTGCGTTTTTAACTGTTACAGTACAGGTTACTGTGTTACCATTGTATGTTGTTGCTGTAATTACAGCTGTACCAGCTGATTTTGCTGTGATAATACCTTCTGAAGCGTTAACATCTGCTACTGAACGCTTATTAGTTGTATATTTAACGCTATATGAAGCACAGCCAGCTGGCAGCGTACTGCTAAGCTTAAACTGCTCGCCAACACCTAGTGTAATACTTGTTTTATTAAGTGATACAGAGGTTGGTGCATTTTTAACCGTTACATAACACTTAGCAATATTGCCGTTTTTCAGTGCTGCTGTAACTGCCACAGTACCATTCTTAAGTGCTGTAAGCTTACCGTTATTTACTTTAAGCACGCTGTTGTCTGATGATGTCCACTTAACTGAATGTAGCACACCGTTTGTATTGTAAATTGAAGCCTTTATTACTGCACTTTCGTTAACGCCCATAGCAAGGCTTGTTTTTGAAACCTTGATTGTTGCTTTTGAAATTTCTGTTGGTGCTTCTGTAGCAGCTTGTATAGCTCCTGAGCTTTTACGCTCTTTTGAAAGCTTAGATGCTGTAACGAACTCAGATTCTTCTGTTGAAGCTTCTGAAGAAATCTCTGTAGGAATCTCTGTTGGATTTTCTGATTCTTCTGTCAGCACAATTGCCTGTGACTGAATATTTTCTGTTTCTGCAGCTGAAGCCTGCATAGTTGCAGTAGTAATTGTTGTTGCAGTGATTATTGCAGTAAGTGCAATTGAGATAAGTTTTTTAGTTAATTTCATAATTATATCAGAGTCAGATTTAATAACTCTAAATTCACTCCTTTATTCTTAAATAAGATCAACTTTCAAAGAACAAGGGGTATTTTACAATATAGTTACAACTTTGTAAAGTTTAGTAACCCTCTGACATAATTGTACTATTATATCATTAAGTGCGTTTTACGCAGAATTTGTTTACGATATAAACAACTAAGCGCAAAAATTCACTCAGCTTTTTGTGTAAATTTGCACAAAATTTCAGCCGATTTTTTTGCACCGTTTTAAATAATAATTATTTGTTCACACTGTTTATTTTGTATTTATTCACTACACATTACAAATTTTTATTACATACTCACTTATGAGTTTTCCCACGATTTTTTCAGTATTTCAGCCATTTTAAGCAATTCACTGTGGCTGTTTTCAACTCTGCCATCAACCACCATAGTAAGCAGTCTGTTCAATATTTTACCAACAAATCTGCCATCATTTACACCAAGTAAAATTATATCATTTCCGTTTATATTAAGGTCTTTAACAGTGGTTACAAGCTTGTTATCATTCTGTAATTTATTAAATATATCAGTAATATTTTCAATCTCTGCTACACGCTCGTTAATAATATGAGGTGCCTGTGCCTTTATGTCGCAAAGCTTTACCTGTAGCAGCAGCTTAAATAATCTTTCTGAGCCTATTTTGCAATTTGTGCGTCTTACTGATTTTACTGTAGCAGTCATAACCCTGTCATGAAAATCAACTAAAGTAACAACATCGTTTTTTAGTCTGTTTTCTGACTTGAGTGCTGTCAGGATATTAAATGCAATTTCTTTACTTTCTTTGTTATGTCCGTAAAAATGAGAAATTCCCTTATCATCAGTAAAATGTGTTTCTGGCTTGCCGATATCGTGAAACAGCACGCTTAAACGCAACAGTAAATCTGGCTGTGCGTTTTGAAGAGCATGAAGGGTATGCTCCCATACATCATAGCAGTGCATAGGGTGATTTTGCTTAAAACCTATCATAGGTGTAATATCTGGTATAAATACTGCTATAACCTGTGCAAACTCTCTTAAAATATCTGCACAGCCATCACCCACCATAAGCTTTTTAAACTCTGTCCATATTCTTTCTTTAGCTATGTTATTTAAAAGCTGTT
Source organism: Acutalibacteraceae bacterium (assembly GCA_036301785.1). Taxonomy (GTDB): domain Bacteria; phylum Bacillota; class Clostridia; order Oscillospirales; family Acutalibacteraceae; genus CAG-964. The sequence continues at coordinate 2,932 of JAXJDU010000341.1, forward strand.
TATTCTTCTGTATTGCGTTTTTAGTTTCTGATTCTATTGTAAATTCAAGAGTTGATGCAAAGCGTAATGCTCTTAAAATCCTTAGAGCGTCCTCATTGAATCTTTGGTCCGGATTACCTACTGCCCTTATTATTTTATTTGTAAGGTCTGCTCTGCCATTAAATAAATCTATCAGCCCGTCATACTGATTATACGCCATAGCATTTACTGTAAAATCTCGTCTGGATAAATCTTCATCCAGCGAGGTTACAAAGTCTACAGAATCGGGGTGTCTGTTGTCGGAGTAGGTAGTTTCTTTTCTGAATGTGGTTATTTCGTAAGGGGTTTTATCTATAACAAGTGTAACAGTGCCGTGCTTTATACCTGTTTCGATAACATTATGTGCTGTAAAAAGCTCCTTTACAGTATGTGGCAGGGCATTTGTGCATATATCCCAGTCGTAGGGGTTTTTATTCATTAAAGAATCACGCACACAGCCACCCACTGCATAAGCCTTGTAGCCGGCGTTATAAAAGGTATCTATAATATATTCCACTTCTGCTGGCAATAAAATTGTTGTACTCATAAAAAACCTTTCTGTAAAAAAGCCACAGCTGGTGCTGTGGCTTTTGCGTTGTTAATACCATAAATTATGGTAATTTGATTTCTCCTGTAACATCTGTAAGAAGCTTCTTCATTTTCTCTGCTTCTCTTCTTGCAGCCTGTGCGTAATCCTCTGGCTTGCAGTTTTCTTCCTTCTGCCATGCACACATAATACCTCTTGATGAGTTTACAATCGCACCAAGACCGTTTTCGTCAAACGCACCTGCTATATCATCTGCTGTGCCACCCTGTGCACCATAGCCTGGTACAAGGAAGAATGTGTGTGGCAGAGCCTTTCTGAGCTCTGTAAGCTGCTCTGGGTATGTAGCACCTACTACTGCACCAACACCTGAATAGCCGTATTTACCCATAAGCTCTTCACCCCACTGCTCGCAAAGGTTGCCCATGTGGTGGTAGATTGTTTCTTCACTCTGAAGCTGTAGATTCTGCAGCTCGCCTGAGCTTGGGTTTGATGTTTTTACAAGCACAAACATACCTGTATCCATTTTCTGAGAAACATTGATTACCGGCTTGATACCGTCTGAGCCAAGATAACCGTTTACTGTAAGTGCGTCAGCACCAAAAGCTGTAACACTATCACCCTCGATATCTGTTAAACCAAGATGTGCAGTAGCATATGCCTCCATAGTTGTGCCAATGTCGTTTCTTTTACCGTCTGTAATTACAAACATACCCTTTGACTTAGCATACTCAATAGTTTCTGCCAAAACCTTAACGCCCTGCCAGCCATACATCTCGTAATAAGCAGCCTGTGGCTTTACAGCTGGTACTATGTCGCACAGTGCGTCTATAAGGCCCTTGTTATATACAAGTAAAGCCTCTGCTGCACCCTCAAGAGTTTTGCCATACTTAGCGTATGCCTCTTCTTTAATATACTCAGGAATAAAAGCAAGCTTTGGGTCTAAGCCTGCAACTGTTGGATTTTGCATTTCTACAATTTTTTCTATCAGTCTATCAAAAGCCATTGTTATCTCCTCCGTTTTTTTAATTAATCTTTATATACTACTTCACCATTTAATATGGTGTATTTAACCTTACCCTCAAGCTTCATATTCTTAAATGGTGTATTTATTGATTTACCGTGAAGCTTTGTAATATCTACTGTGTACTCCTCTGCAGGGTTAAAGATAACAACATCTGCATTGGCACCTACAGACAGACTGCCAGCAGGAATATTAAGAATTTTTGCTGGGTTAACAGACATTTTTTCTATAAGCTGTGACAATGTTAAAATACCCTTATTAACAAGATATGTTATACCTACAGAAAGTGAGGTTTCCATACCTATTGAGCCATTCGGAGCTTTCTCGAAGCTTTCTTTCTGCTGTGGTGTATGTGGTGCGTGGTCGGTTGCTATTGCGTCTAGTGTACCGTCACAC
>JAXJDU010000342.1:0-2947 GCA_036301785.1 Acutalibacteraceae bacterium
GACCTAAACTTTACGCTTTGCTCTATCAAAGTTTGTTGTTAGCCCGACAAATTCCAATTTACAAAAAACAGAGCAATCAATTCTGATTGCTCTGCTACTTAATTTCTATTAAATTATTCTGGCTTACGGATTGTGAAATTCAAGCCTAACGCACATACTGCTAAAATCATCAGCATAACAAATGGTGCTGTATAAGCATTTGTCTGAATCTGCAATGTATTGCTGAAGTTTGCAATAAACGCAGCAACAATCAGGTTGAAGTTCATAATGCTATAATTAACAGCAAAATATTTTTGTCCATAGAAAGACGCTGTAAACGCTGATGTAACTGTAGGACAAGAACCATAAGACATACCAGTAAGGCATAACCCCACAATACAAAGTGGTATAGAGTTAAACATTACAGCCAGCAAGGTAATTCCTGCTGCTACTATTGTAAGGATATTGGCAGAAATCATAGTTGTACGACGACCAAGCACATCAAAAACTGCACCTGTAAGAATACGACCCAGACCATTACATACTGCAAGTACACCAACAAGTGTTACAGCTAAATCCTCAGCTGCACCAACTGACATTACAAGTGGTCGTGCAAAGCTGATTACAGAGTTACCTACAGCAGTAATAAACGCCATACACACAAAGGTTCTCCAGAATGTAAAGCTTTTAAGCATTTCAGCTGTTGAAAAATCACGCACAACAAACGATTCTTGTTTTGTAGTTTTACTCTGCTTTGGCTGTGGCAATACTGTGTCGGCAGCTGGTCTGCGTAAAATAATACCTGCTATAATAAGCACAACTGCAAGCACTATACCTAAAAAGATATATGTTTTGCTCCAGCCAATGCTCTGGTTATCAAACATAAAGCTTATAACCTTACCTAAAAGCAAAGTGCTAAGACCAAAGCCCATCATCAAACAGCCCGAGCAAAACCCCTTACGGTCAGGAAACCATGCACAAACGGTTGAAACAATTACATTGTACGAAATACCAATACCTGTACCTGCTAAAACTGCATAGCTTATGTAGAGCAGTGGCAGCATACCTGCATTTAAAAAGCCAGTTAACACAAAGCCTACACCAACCAATAAACCTGCAATAATAAGTGTAATCTGTGGACCTATTTTCTTGCAGATTAAGCTACCTGCAAATGCACCCAGACAGAAAAAACACATTGTAAGCGTAAAGTTTAATGATAGTGCAGATTTACTCCACTCAAACACCTCGCCAAATGGCTTGTTAAGAATTGACCAGGCATATAACACACCTGAAAAAAGCATTGAAAAAACACCGACCACCAAATACAGCCAACGCTTTTCAACCGAAGATTTTGTTGCCATATAAAAGCCCCCTACCAGTTAATTATTAAATCTATTGGTAGTATATCACAAAGCTTTTTGTATTTCAACACTTTACAGCATAAAAACTTTAAAGCTTTTATGTCATAAAGTGCATATGTAAATTAAAAGCAGATAACAGCTTAAATGAACTGCTATCTGCTTGTTGATTTTGTATTATTACTTTTTCAGAGTTTTTACAATTGTTACAACAATTTCAAGCAATGACGCAAAAACTATAATGCCTAGTATAAATATCTGGAAGTTAGAGAGAATATTCAATACAGCCTGCTCGTTTGGAAACATTGCAGCAGCTTCGTCTGCTAACACAGGATTCATTATGTCTGTACCTAAAAGCCAGATTGAGCTTGTAACTATTGTTATTGTATTTGCTACGATAGTTGAAATCATAACTGTTTTACATTCTCTGCCCTCAATAAGTCTTATTGCCTCTCTTACAACACCACATACTGTAATTATAACTATAAACAGCCATGATGAGTGTATTGCCTCTGTGCTGAACGCAGGTATAAAATCAGAAACACCCTCACCCTTTATAAAACCAATACCTAAAATCTGTGGTGCAAACATAAGCACAATAAAGAACAATATTGGGAACACAATACCTAAAATAGGGTCAACTCTTGAAATCTTCTTGTTTTTATCTGGTACAGGTGGAAGCTTATCAAAATCAAAATCATTTTTCAGGTTTATATCTATTCCATGATGATAACAAAACGCAAAAACAAGTGTTATTAACATAAACGCTGATGGAATTACCTCCAGAGCAGGCTCTATACATTTAGTAATAGCATTGTACCACGCACCAGATGGATTTACTATTTCTGACAAAACAGAAACAACAAAGGTACCTATAACTCCACTTATAATAACTATTTTTAAGATAGCCTTATAATCACTGTAATAAGGGAATCCAATCAGGCAATCCTTGCCGTTGTCTGTATATTTTTCGTATAGCTCTCGTGGTGTGCCAAGCTCTGTAAGCACAATTCTCAAATCCTTCTCGGTTGGCTCTGAATCTCCACAACGCTCTGAAAGCATATCCTCTATCAGTGTTTCAAGCTCATCAGACACATCCTGTCTGATTTTTTCTGGCAGTTTTTTTGTAACTGCATATATGTATCTTTCTTTTAAATCATTTTTCATTTTATTATTCCCCCAACAACTTATCAATTTTATTTGAAAATTCTTTCCAATGCTCAGTTGCCCTTTGTAGCACTATCTGACCATCATCTGTTATCTTGTAGTATTTTCTTGGTTTAGCCTCGCTTGTTTCCCATTCGCTTTGTAACAACCCCTGAGATTCAAGCCTTCTCATTAACGGATACAATGTATTTGCCTCAATAGGAATATCGTTATCCTGCAATTTTTTTACCAGATTATACCCATACATAGGCTCCTTAAGCTGACTAAGCACAAGGATTATCAATGTGCCTCTTCTCAGCTCCAGCACCAGCCCAGAAACTACCTCATCATAATTCATATTCTCACCTCACGCTTTATTATGTTACACATTATACTGTGTGATACACTATATGTCAATAGATTAAATATAGTTTATTAAAAAATATTTCTTCACAGCTGATAAC
>JAXJDU010000343.1:0-6028 GCA_036301785.1 Acutalibacteraceae bacterium
ACAGAAAGTCGTTAGTGTAAAAAAGAGAGAAGAAGCTAAGAAGACTTCTCTGTCGTTAGTTTATAATAAATTAGATAAGTTTATTTCTGATGTTGGCGATATAGACAATAAGGTTGCAGCAAAAATAGAATCGTTAAAAAAAGATTTTTATAGTAAGTATAAATATCTTAAGCCAGATAGTGAGAAAAATTTGTTCGATTATTTTAATGATTTAAATAAAGGTATTTGGGATGGACTTTGCAATATTGGCAAGGCTATTGCTAAATTTGCAATTAATGTAGCTAACTGGTGTAAGGAAAACTGGGAATTGTTGGTTGTAATAGGAGCAGCAATTTTAGCGGTTGTTTTGATTGTAGTGGCGTGTGTGGTTACCGGTGGTGTTGCAATACTGCTTGTTTTTGGTATCTTTATTGCAATAGGCATAGCGGGGCAGTTGGTGTCGGATTTGGCTATATGGGCAATTACTGGTGAGTGGAAAGGTACATTAGAGGATTATGTAGGTGCTGCTTTTGGTGGTATTATAGATGCAGCGTTATTTGTATTTACAGGTGGAGCCTCCCTAGGCCCGTGTTCAATCCCTTGTGGTATGATTAGTTCTTTTTTGTCAACAATGTTTACAGAAAGTTTGAAAAATCTGACAGGTAAGCAGGATAAATCGTTTATGTCTGTTTACGGAGAATCTTTGGCCAATGCTGGGTTAAGCATTCTTACAGATTTTTTGATGGATCAGATTATTTCAACAAAATTTATCAAATCGGTTTCTGATACATTAAAAGAGGGTATATCGGAAATACCATTTATGCAAAAGTTTTTTAAAGGTGCTTTGAAATGCTCAGATATCTCCTTTGAGGATGCTATGGAAAAGGTGCTGAGAGGTGTGAAATTAAGTGGTTTTTCAATCGCGGATATAGGCTTTGTAAAGATTTTAAGGGATATTCCAAAGAGCTCCTTAAATGGAATATTAGAACCAATAACAACACCTATAAAAAAAGGTGTTGGAAAATATTATGAAGGCGACTGGGGATATTTTGCACAAGACTTTTGGATTGAAATATTTGATGGTACTAAGTCGGTATTGAGTGGTATGGCTGATAAAGCGTTAAGTATTGTAAAATTCGGAATGCTTGCACCCATAAAGATAGAACCGATAGTAATTGATGTTAATCTAAATGTTGATGTTAATGTTAATGTTAATGCGGGGATTTAAATTGATAAGAAACTTGTAAAAATAAACGGAGGTATAAGATGTCATATAATGAGTACATAGCCAATTCCAATACAGCGTTTGGTAGTGGTGAGTATACTACTGCTTTAAAATATGCTGAAATGGCAATAAAGGAAAAGCCAAAGGAAACAGAGGGATACATTTGTGCTGGTAAATCATGTATGTCTTTAGATAGACCAAATGAAGCAGCGCAATATTTTAAAAAAACGATAGAAATAGATAAGAAAAACGGTAATGCTTATTTTTTGCTGGGATATTCTCAGGCGTTGGCTGGGAATACAGTTGAGGCAATCAGAAGCTTGACAAGAGCGTTGGAAAATGATTGTGAAGAATCAGTAAAAGGACAGATTTATAAAATGATGTCAATGATAAATACTGAACAAGGAGATTATAAAAACGCACTTCTTAACTTAGAGCAGGCAGAACAGTATATTGGTGTGGATTATGAATTGCTTCAGCAAAAGGCAGCTTGTTATGCCAGCTTAAAGGATTTTCGTCAAACTATATTTACGCTTAACCAAATGAAGCTTATACAGCCTAATATCTATACTGCATATAGCCTTGCGTTTCATATTTTTATGGAGCTGGGAATATATGATGAAGCAGAAGCAGAGCTGGAGCGTGCAAAGGATTATGCAGAATTGAATATGTCATATTATGGTGACCGTGTAACTTATTCAATTATGAAAAATCCCGAGAAAGATACAGCTGAAAATCTACCTGAAAAATGGAAAAATACGATTAAAGAAATCAATACAGCACTCGAAAAAGGTAAGCCAGTGGCAAATGAGGTCTTTGAAATGTATTTAAGAGCTTCTCAGTTATATGTGTCAATGGAAGAAGCTGATAATGCAATCGCTTGTCTCGATGCGACAATAGATCCTATAATGTCGTACAACCAGAAGTTTTCTGTTTTATTAAATAAAGAAAGAGAAACAGAAGTTTTATCAATTCCAGACGGTCTTACTCTTGATGAAGAGCATCAGCTTATGCAGGAAAGATGGGATAAAGGTGAATTTGAAGAAGTAAGTCAGCAGATGTCACAGATTCTGTATGATATAGGTGACGCTGATCCTCATGAAATAACAGAGGCTCTTCAAAGATATCTGTCACCAGTAGATGTTATTCCCGAAAAAGAAGAAGTGGACAAGGAAGAATATGTGCTGGAAGGTATTTTTTCTATAAATCCAATACAAAAAGATTTAAGAAATGCACTTTATTTATCAGCATATGAAATCAAGAAGGATTATGATAACATGCTTGACAAAGCAAGAGAGTTACAGTCCTCGGATATTACAAGTAACCAGTATACTGGAATGTATTACGAATTAAAGATAGGTAAGTATAAGAATACGGAAAATTGGGAGAAAAAATACCGTGACAGAATTAATTTCTGGACAAAGCGTATGTTGGAAGATCCAACAGATTATATTTCAGCAAGTTATCGCATTCGTGCGTATATTGATTTAGAGGACTTTGAGAATGCAGAAAAGATTTGCAGTTGTCTTCCTGCAGAAGTAAAAGAACAGCTTATAGCTGAAATTGAAAAAGCGAAAGCTAAATGAGGTGTTGGATAATGGGAATATACTTAGATGAGCAAGCTTTTATAACAGCAGCTGAAGATATGGAAAGGCTAAGAGAACGCAACAAAAGACTAAGAGATAAGCTTGAAACAATGTATAAAAACTTAACAACAGCACTTGATACTCCAGCAGGACATGCAATAGAGTATACAGGACGAGATGTTCTTTTAGAGCCTATCGAAGATATGAATAAGGTAATAGAGCATATGTCTAAAACCTTAAATACTATTATAGGTTATTATGGAGAAAGAACTGGTAAATATTATGACAAGCTGTTTACCGATTATGATGAGCTTGTTCGTATTATAAAAAATAAAACAACATATTAAGGAGGAAAATTACAATGGCAATGGGTTCAACAAACAGAGTGGTTTTAAACGATGAAATGCAGAAAGCAAAGGGTGTTTGTGATGAATATCGTGCAACAATATCGACACTGGTATTAGAGCTTGAAAGCAAAGTATTTGATCTTTTAAGCTCTGGTTTTCAGGGAGAGGCTGCAAACGGTTTCAAGGATTTTTTTGATAATAATATAAAAGCATTTTTCGCTCAAGGTGCAACATTTGACAAGTTTGTGGGAATGTTTGATAAGGAGGCTGAAGGTCTTTTTGACAGTATCGAAAAGGCGTTGGTTATAGGAGAAGGCTTAGACCCAACTTTGGGAACTAACAATCGTAATGTTGGAAAAAATAACGAACAAGCAGAATAATTGTTGAAAGGGGAATATTGTTATGGCAATGTTAGTAGATAATCAAAAAATGGGTACAGCTTATACTGATATACAGAATGTAGCGAAGAAGTTTCAGGATGCAGGCACAACATTGATTACTGGTTTAGATTCTGCATTATTAACTTTTGAGGGTGAAACAAAGGATGCACTGATGGAAAAGAAGATTGGTGCTTCTGGAGCCAAAACTGAGGGTACACTTGCAAACTTTGTTGAAAATCAGATTTATGATTTAATTATGGGACTTGCAAAGCTACTTGAGGGTAATAGAGAGGCTATTGAGAAGAGTGACAACCAGCTGGCTGCAGCAATCAGAGGCGAGGGTCAACAATAATTTTGATAGGTATTTATTATCGAGTTTATAGGTAGATTACGAGATATAAGAGGATATAACAGCACAGTCTTTGCATTTGGGGATTTTCCGCTGTGCAAAGGGCTGTGCTGTAGTGTTTGGAGAGGATATAATGGAGAATATTGGATTAGTTAATTATGACGCTCATATAAAGACACATCAAAGACATATATTGATTTCATGGCTTGAATCAGCTAAAAATGAAAAAATCAGCAAGCTGAAAGAAGAAAAAACTGTTTTGCCTGAAAATCCTGTAAGTATACCTGATGTTGTGGAAGCAGAGGAAAAGCTTTGTTGTGATTTAAAAATAAATAAGCATATATTCGACGTTGCTACTAAAAACGATATAGCAGTTATAGATGATAAAGTGGATTTATTTGTACAGATTGACAAAGGGAAGTTTAAAAATATAAATATTGAAAGAATAGAAATAAATGATTCTAAAATCGATTTCAGGGTTGATATTGAGAGTGAAGAATTTTGCAATGTAAATAATGGTTCTGTTAAATTACCAGACGAAATAGGAGTTTTTAAGGTTGATGTTAAGAAAAATTATAATAACATTTTAACTCAAAATAATATTGTGGCAGGTAATAAAAAAACAGATTTGAATATAGAAATAGATAGAAAAGGCTTTGAGGATATAAAGCTGGAGAGAATAGAACCAGAAGATGATAATTACGAGTTTGTAATAAAAATAGATAAAAGTAGATTTGAAGAAATAAAATTTGATGAAATAAAGGTAGTAGATGGAAATTCTGATGTTTATCTGAAGATAGAAAAACCTGACCTTGAGTTTAACGGAAAAATTGTATCGCCAGATAAAACAGTTATACCAGAGATAAAAGTTGAATCTGAGAAATTTAGTAGTATTAAGCAGGATAAGATTATAATTCCAGATAAAATATCTGAATTCGCCTTAGCGATTGACAATAACGCAAATGTCATTTCAAATAAAAAAGTAAAACTGCCCCAGCAGGTTGCAGATTTGAAAATTGATATACAGTCAAAAGTGTTTGATGGTATATCTGTTTCTGAAAGTGCTGTGGAGCCAAACGCTTATGATTTTAACTTAGATATCAAAGAGCCTGATTGTGATATACCTGATGAGGTTGAATTACCACAGGGAATATCCAATTATAAAGGTACAATAAATCAACCAGAAATAGACATTAATTTTAACAAAATTAATATAATACCAGATAAAGTTGAATTAGGCTTAGGAGATTCTGTTGATAATGTAGCAGGTTTACAGATGAGTAAAATAAAAGCTCCAAAGTCTGTGACAATTCCAATATTACAACTGCAAAATATCAATCGACAAGAAACACAAGTTTGTAGGGTTGATGTACCGGATAATTCTGACATTTTGCAGATATTGAAGAATGAGCAATCAAAATTAATGATGTGATAACAAGGAGAGAATTCCGGATGAAAAACAACGAATTATTGTTGACTGTAAAATTTCAACATGATAGCTATGAATTGACTTTGTTATTTGATAAAGATAAAACATTAAAGGCCTTATTAGAAGCACTGTATTATGGTTTGTCGGAAAATGACAGTACTCATTTTTCTCTTTTTAAGGAATTTACAAAAACACATACACAGCTTGTTGTATTATATCGTGCAATAAATGAAACAAAATTTATCGATGTGAAAGAAAACTGTGATAAAAAGTTGTTTGAGCTAGGTATAGTAACTACCAGCTGTATATTGATTCCTGTTGATAACAAAATTAAACTGTCACCATTGTTTACTGATTATGAGTTGCCTGCGTTGTGTGATAAATCAAAGCTGGAGTATAACATAAGCACAAGAAGAATAGCAGTAGCAGAGCCATCAGTGATTGATATTATTCCACCGGGAGCGTTACCTCAAAAAAATAAGCGTAGCTATGCCGATGTAATAATACCAACATTTATTTCAATGAGTACACTTTTTGCCAGCCGTGCACTTTTAGCTTTGTTTAACGATAATACTGCAGGATTTTCCATGATTGCCATGATGATGACAACATCAATTTCTACTATGGTTACTCAAAGCTACAATTTTGTAAAACAAGGAAAAGATAGTGAAAAGTCGATTGAAGAATGGAAAACCAATTACGAAAATTATCTGACTAGAATATGGAATAGAAT
>JAXJDU010000344.1:0-5081 GCA_036301785.1 Acutalibacteraceae bacterium
TTAAAATATCCTTATCTGTTTTTCTACGCACAAGACCACCTCCGTCTGGTATAGCTATCGCCAGAATAACGGAAAATATAAATAAATTCGTTTATCTTTTATATCTGCTTTTATTTTAACAAAACATTATTTATTATGCAACTATTCATCATACTATCGCTTTGTAATAATCATAAAAATACCAGCCAACAGATATAAACTGCTGGCTGGCATGGTGTGAATTCTTTATTGATTTTCTTCTAAATAGCTTTCAAGAATTTCTGCTGCGTCTTTGCAAAGCAATGGGCAAGGGCGTTTTTTGTAGTATTCGTCTGTACGCTCGCTTGGGGTTGGGTTTGTGCTTTCCATAGGCTTCAGGCCTAAAAGCTCTGCACAGATGATTGAACCGTTCTGCTCTTTGAATTTATCAAGCAGTTGCTGTATCATCTGGTAGGTTTCTTTTTTGCCTGCTGAGTCCTTAGGGTCACTGTAGCCTCTTAACATATTTGCAACCATAACCATACCCGACACAGTGCCACATACGCTTCTTGTTCTGCCTATGCCACCACCAAAGCCTGACGCTATCAGCGAGCCCGTTTCGTCATTCAAGCCGGTTAAATCGCTGTATGCAAGCACAACAGCCTGACAGCAGTTGTAGCCCTGCATAAAATAATCGTATGCCTTTTGTCCTCTGTCACTCATAATAAATATCCTCTCTTTTCAGAAACATCATCAGCCTGATAAGCTTTGTGTGAAATATCTGCTTATTTATCGCTTATAAGCTCTACCAATACCTTAACTATTCTACGCTTTTCTATTTCTTCTACTGTGAATTTAACGCCGTTTGTAACAACGGTTGGTCTTTCGTTTTCTTCTGGGATTGTACCAAGCTTGTCCAGAATAAGTCCGGCTATTGTGTCAAACTCGTCCTCTGGCAGGCTTGTGCCTAGCAGCTGGTTAACCTCATCAAGCGATGATGAGCCGTCTACAGAGTAAATTTTTTCTGTAATACGGTGTACATCCTCTTCCTCGTTGTCAAACTCGTCCTGAATGTTGCCCATTATAGCCTCTATTAAATCCTCCATAGAAACAATACCGTCTGTGCCACCGTATTCATCTACCATAATTGCAAGCTGAGTTTTCTCTGCTATCATCTCTGCAAAAAGCTCACTGCACTTTTTCGAGCTTGGCACATAAAAGGCTTCTCGGGTTATGTCGGTAAGCTTAAAATCGTCTGGCACATCGTCAAAAATAAATCTTAATAAATCCTTTGCATATAAAATGCCGATTATATTATCTGCATCGTTATGATACACCGGGATTCTTGAATAGCCCGAATTTATAATTTTATCCACAACCTCACACAAAGGCTCTGTGTCTGCACAGGCTACCAAATCCTTGCGATGTGTCATAATTTCGCTTGCAGAGGTGTCGTCAAAGCTGAAAATATTTTCAATCATAATTTTGCAGTTATCGTCAATTAAGCCACGACTGCAACAAAGGCTTAGCATATTCATAACCTCATCTTCAGCCTCTGTCGGAGATTCAACCTCGTCATGTCTGAATAATCTGCTGAATATACTGCTCTTTTTAGAATAACCCTTACCCGTAAAGTCGTCTGTCATCTTTAAAATATCTCCTGTAAATCAATAGCTTTTATACCAATATTATATATCAATAGTGTAGTAGAAAATAATAGAATTGTCAAATAGAATTTAGATGTTAAAATGCAGACAAAACACCCACTGCCGAATGGGTAGTGGGTGTTTTGCTAAGCTTTTTATATTATTAAGTAAGGTCGCTTTACATCATACTGCAAAAAATTCTTAATAAATATTTTTACGCCTGTATGATGTAAGCTTATATTAAACCAGCGTCTGTTTAAACACGAGTAAAAGCTCTGCTTAAACAGACACCAGCACTTCGGGGGCTGTTTATATTGATTATATTAATCAAACAGGTTGTTTATTATTCTATGCCTGCGTCCTCAATCTTCTTATCAGCACGCTCTCTTACCTCTGTAAAATACTCTTTTTCAGCTGGTGTAAGAGTAGCAAAATCTATGTTTTGAATATCCTTCAGTATAGAATCAGATTTTGCCATAAGTGCTTCACTTTCTTCGGTATAGCCTGTAAAGTCTATAGCGAATACCTCTTCCGGAGTCATATTCTGTATATCTATATTACCATATTTTTTCATAAATGCAACATAATCATCTGCATAGCTTTCAAAGTCGTTAAGCACCTTTACAAGCTCAGGGTTTATCTCGTCATCGGCTGATGTACTTTCAGCGTTGTCGTCAGCCTTTTCCTCTGTGGCTGGCTCGGTAGCTTCTTCGTCTTGCTTGGTAGCTTCTTCGTCTGATTCATCGTTGTTGCTGTCAGCTGTATCAGTTGTATCAGCTTCATCAGCTTCCACACTGCTTACACTGCTTGTTGTGTTATTGTCTGTGTCTGTATCTTCAGAAGGTCCACACGCTACAAATGCAGGTACTATAGCTGCTATAAGTAACGCAGTAATTAATTTTTTCATAAAAAATAACCTTTCGTTTTCTTTTTACCAGCTATCAGATACCAGCCTCGTCATCAAAGCCTGCATCTCTCAGCTTCTGCTCTAAAGCAGAATTAACAGCTTCGAAATACTCCTTATCTTTACCCTCTAGGGTTTCAGGGTTAATTTCACTGAATGCTGCCAGCTTAGACTCATACTTTGCAACAAATGCCATATACTCTGTGAAAAACTCTGAAACAACAGCTTCGTCTGCTGTTTCTGTATCAAGGTCTTTATATGGAGTCATAAACACCATAAAATCATCTATAAATGCTGAGTATTCGTCCATAGCCTTTACAAGCTCAGGGTCTACACCATCTGTAGATACTGTACTTGTTGTGTCGTCAGTCTTTGTTTCTGTCTTGTCCTCTGTCTTTTCTTCTGCCTCGTCCTCTGCCTTGTCCTCAGTTGCTTCCTCTGCTTCGTCCTCAGCGTCGTCTTTTGTATCCTCTTTTTCAACACTGCTTACACTGCTTGTTGTGTCCTTGTCTGTGTCTGCACTTTCAGAAGGTCCACACGCTACACATGCAGGTACCATAACAGCTATAAGTAATGCGATAACCAGCTTTTTCATAAAAAATAACCTCTTTCAAATTCCTCTTAATATCTGTAATCCTGTTAATTCGTTGTTGATTAACACTGTAGGTATATAATAACATACACACTATAATTATCCAATTGTATTTTCTGTAAAATAAGCAGGGTTATTTTTACTATAATGTCAAAATAAGAGCTTTATTTTACTTATAATGGATTTTATATGATTATAACAATACCCACGATAAATATGTAACACTGGATTTTACACAAAAAGACGCAGAAAACATACTTAAAAGCTTTGATTAAGCCTTTAAGCTTTTCCACCCTGAGCAACTGCATAGCAGGCACTCAAGCATAAAGTCTGGGTACAGCCTTTTTAAAGGCTGGTTGGGTACAGTGGCTAAACAAATGAAAAAATTAACAATAGCAAAATTTAACAATAGCAAAAATTAACAATGGCAAAATTTAACAATAGCAAAAATTAACAATAGCAAAATTTAACAATGACACACATTTTTTACAATTAAGTTAATAATTTTATCGCTAATTCACTTTACACTTTGGTGTAAAAATGCTAAAATTGTAGTCAGAGCAGTGGTGATGTAAAACTGCTGTGTATATTTTAATAAGTATATTAATTTCTAGATTTTAGATTGAGAATATATTTAGAACATTTTAAGGAGGATATTTCCAATGGCTAGAAAAATGAAAACTATGGACGGTAACAGTGCGGCCGCTCATGTAGCGTATGCCTTTACAGATGTTGCTGCCATATATCCTATTACACCTTCATCAGTAATGGCTGATGAGGTAGATAAGTATGCCACAGCCGGCAGAAAAAATCTGTTTGGCAGAGAGGTACAGGTAACAGAAATGCAGTCTGAGGGTGGTGCTGCCGGTGCAGTGCATGGCTCACTGTCTGCTGGTGCTCTTACAACAACCTTTACAGCTTCTCAGGGCTTACTGCTGATGATTCCTAATATGTATAAAATGGCTGGTGAATTATTGCCAAGCGTTATTCATGTTTCTGCAAGAGCTTTAACATCTCACGCATTGTCAATTTTTGGTGACCATTCAGATATTTACGCTTGTCGTCAGACTGGCTATGCAATGCTTTGTTCAACAAACCCACAGGAATGTATGGACCTTTCTGCTGTTGCTCATCTTGCTGCAATCAAGGGCAGAGTTCCATTTATGCATTTCTTTGATGGCTTCAGAACTTCTCATGAGGTTCAGAAGATTGCTGCATGGGATTATGAGGACCTTGCTGATATGCTTGACTTTGACGCAGTTGACGCTTACAGAAGAAGAAGCCTTAACCCTGAGCACCCTGTAACAAGAGGTACTGCTCAGAATGATGATATCTTCTTCCAGGCAAGAGAGGCTTGTAATGTATATTACGATGCTGTACCTGAAATCGTTGCTGAATATATGAACAAGGTTAACGAGAAGCTTGGCACAGACTACAAGCCATTCAACTACTACGGTGCACCAGATGCTGAAAATGTAATTATCGCAATGGGCTCTGTAAACGACTGTGCAGAAGAGGTTATTGATTACCTGACAGCTAAGGGCGAAAAGGTTGGTCTGCTGAAGGTAAGACTATACAGACCATTCGTTGCTGATTACTTCTTCAGCGAGCTGCCAAAGACTATTAAGAACATTTCTGTACTTGACAGAACAAAGGAGCCTGGTTCAATTGGTGAGCCACTTTACCTTGATGTACTTGCTGCTATAAACGGCTCTGAGCTTTCTGGCAAGGTTAATGTATATTCAGGCAGATATGGTCTGTCATCAAAGGATACAACACCTGGTGACATCATTGCTGTATATCGCAATATGGAAAAGGCTGAGCCAAAGAGAAGATTTACAATCGGTATTGTTGACGATGTTACTCACCTTTCTCTTGATGTTCTTGAAAATCCAGACACAACACCTGCTGGCACAAGCTCTTGTAAATTCTGGGGCTTAGGTGCTGACGGTACTGTTGGTGCTAACAAAAACTCCATCAA
>JAXJDU010000345.1:0-3277 GCA_036301785.1 Acutalibacteraceae bacterium
AGCTACAAGAGGTAACACAATCAGCTACGGTGATATCGGTATTCAGGCTGTTGAACCGGGTTGGATCACAAGCAGACAGATCGAAGCTGCCCGTATCGCTATGACAAGATACTGTAAGAGATTCGGTAAGGTTTGGATTAAAATATTCCCAGATAAGCCAGTTACAGCAAAGCCAGCTGAAACTCGAATGGGTTCAGGTAAAGGTTCACCAGAGTACTGGGTGGCTGTAGTTAAGCCAGGCAGAATTATGTTTGAGCTTGCTGGTGTATCAGAGGAGACTGCAAGAGAAGCTATGAGACTTGCAGCTAATAAGCTACCAATTAAATGTAAATTTGTTAAGAAAGAAACGGAGGGTGAGCAATAATGAAGGCTTCAGAGCTAAGAAATTTAAGTACAGAAGAGCTTCAGCAGAAGCTCAAGAGCCTTAAAGAGGAACTATTTAACCTTCGTTTTCAATTGGCTATAAATCAGCTAGAGAACCCAATGCGTATCAGTGCTGTTAAAAAGGACATCGCAAGAGTACAGACTGTACTTACACAGATGGAAAAGAACAGCGCTAATGCGTAAGTAGAAGGAGGTTTAAGCCATGAGTGAAAGAAATCTAAGAAAGACCAATGTAGGTAAAGTTGTTAGCAACAAGATGGACAAGACAATCGTTGTAGCTATTGAGGACAGCGTAAAGCACCCACTATACGACAAGGTTGTTAAGAGAACAGCTAAGCTAAAGGTTCATGACGAGAACAACGAGTGTGGCATTGGCGATAGAGTAAAGATTATGCAAACTCGTCCTCTTTCTAAGGATAAGAGATGGAGACTAGTCGAGATTATTGAGAAGGCTAAATAATTTAGCCCAAGTTATAAAGGAGGAATTACTGTGATTCAACAGCAGACCTACCTAAAGGTTGCCGATAACACTGGAGCAAAAGAGTTAATGTGCATCCGAGTTCTCGGCGGTACCAGAAGGAGATACGCAAACATCGGTGACGTTGTAGTTGCTTCTGTTAAAAAAGCAGCACCAGGCGGCGTTGTAAAAAAAGGCGATGTAGTTAAAGCAGTTATCGTACGTTCAGCAAAGGGCGTACGTCGTGAAGACGGCACATATATTCGTTTCGACGAAAATGCAGCTGTTATTATTAAGGAAGACAAGAATCCAAAGGGTACACGTATCTTTGGACCAGTTGCTAGAGAGCTTCGTGACAAGGATTACATGAAGATTCTTAGCCTTGCTCCTGAAGTTCTTTAATGGAGGTGCTCACTTATGATAAATAAAGTTCATGTTAAAACAGGTGACACTGTTGTAGTATTAAGCGGTAAGAACAAGGGTAAACAAGGTAAAGTAATGGCTGTTAGCCCAAAAGAAGGCAAGGTTATCGTAGAGAACGTTAACATGGTTTCAAAGCATGTTAAGCCTAGAAAAATGGGTGAAGCAGGCGGTATCGTAAAGGCTGAGGGTGCTATGTATGCATCTAAGGTTCAGATCGTTTGCCCTCGTTGCAAGAAGCCAACTCGTATCGGTCATAAGATCAACGAGGACGGCTCAAAGAACCGTATCTGCAGAAAATGCGGAGAGATTTTGTAAGGAGGATTATAAGAAATGGCAAGACTAAAAGACTTTTATAAAAGCGATGTTGCACCAAAACTTATGGAAAAGTTCTCCTATAAAAGCGTAATGGAGATTCCAAAGCTAGACAAAATCGTTATCAATGTTGGTGCTGGCGAGGCTAGAGAGAACTCAAAGGTTATCGACGCTATCGTAAGAGATCTTGGAATTATCACAGGTCAGAAGGCTCACATCTGTCGTGCTAAGAAGTCAGTTGCTAACTTTAAGCTAAGAGAGGGTATGCCAATCGGTGCTAAGGTTACACTAAGAGGCGAGAGAATGTACGAGTTCCTAGACAGACTATTCAATGTTGCACTACCAAGAGTTCGTGACTTCAGAGGTATTAATGCTAATGGCTTTGACGGTCGTGGTAACTACAACATGGGTCTTAAGGAACAGCTTATCTTCCCTGAGATTGAGTATGATAAGATTGATAAGGTTAGAGGTATGGACATTTGTTTTGTTACTACCGCTAAGACAGACGAAGAGGCTCGTGAGTTACTAACACTTATGGGTGCTCCATTCGCGAAATAAGGAGGTATTGTCGTGGCTAAAACAGCAATGAAAGTTAAGCAGCAGAGAACTCAGAAGTTTTCTACTAGAGAGTACAACAGATGCAAAATCTGCGGCAGACCACACGCTTATCTTCGTAAGTACGGAGTATGCCGTATTTGTTTCAGAGAGTTAGCTTACAAGGGCCAGATTCCAGGCGTTAGAAAAGCAAGCTGGTAATAAACGAAGGAGGTTAATGTTATGCAGATTACTGATCCAATAGCAGACTTACTTACTAGAATTCGTAATGCAAGTTCTGCGAAGCACGATTCTGTAGAGATTCCTGCTTCAAATATGAAGAAGGCTATATGCCAGATTTTGTTAGATGAAGGCTACATTAAGGATTTTACTGTAGTTGAAGATGGCAAGCAGGGCGTTATTACTGTTACTCTTAAGTATCTTGAGGGTAAGAAGCCTGTTATCACAGGTTTAAGAAGAGTATCTAAGCCAGGTTTGCGTAGATATAGCAATGTAGAGGATATGCCAAAGGTTATCAAGGGCCTGGGCGTAGCTATCGTATCAACTTCTAAGGGCGTTATGACAGACCGTCAGGCTCGTAAAGAAAACGTAGGTGGCGAAATCCTAGCATTTGTATGGTAAGGAGGTGCGAGAATTGGCTGAAATGGAAATCAAATTATCTCGAATTGGAAGAAAACCTATAAATATTCCCGCTGGTGTTGACGTTAAGTTTGACAACGGTGTATTAACAGTAAAGGGACCAAAGGGTACTCTAACACAGAAGATTCACCCAAATATGATCGTTGAGATCACTGCTGAAGCAGTAGAGATTAAGGTTCCAGACGATAAGTCACCAAAGGCTATTAAGCAGAACAGAGCTCTTCACGGCCTAACTCGTTCACTTGTTGCTAATATGGTTACAGGTGTAACAGAGGGCTACCAGAAGAAGCTAGAGGTTAAGGGCGTAGGTTACCGTGTACAGAAGAAGGGCAAGGAGCTAGTAATGAACCTTGGCTATTCACATCAGGTAATCTTTACAGATACAGCAGATGTTACTATCGAAGCTCCAGACCCAAATACAATCATTGTTTCAGGTGCTGATAAGCAGAAGGTTGGTCAGATGGCAGCTGAAATTAGAGAGAAGCGTCCACCAGAGCCATATAAGGG
>JAXJDU010000346.1:0-5980 GCA_036301785.1 Acutalibacteraceae bacterium
AAATTTAGTGGTATTACTAGTTGATTTCTTCTGCTCATTGTTGTACAATCCTTTATGGTGGTTTTGTTTTTTGTCAACTACATTATACACCATTTTGGAGACTTCTTCACCGAAGTCTCCTTCTTTTTTTGCATAAAAATTAGGCTGTCTCACTTGATTAGTGAGACAGCCCCTTGATTTAATACTGATTTATTCAGCTTTTTCTGTTGCAGACTCTTTTTTAGCTTCAGTTGCTGCCTCTGTAGCAGGCTCTGTTGTTGCGTTTTCGGTTGCACCTTCTGTTGCAGCCTCTGTTGCTGCCTCTGTAGCAGGCTCTGTTGCTTCCTCTGTTGCTGCTGGCTTGTCTGACTTCTTGAATTCTGCATCATAATACTCGATAGATGTGTAGCTGCTATCCAGCTTTAGTTCCTTGGTAACATCCTCCAGTGTAAGTCCATGGGCAAATGTGTAACGCATGTTATCCAGTGCGATTTTATTATCTGCTGTAACCTTAACCGCTTTATTTGTTTTTATTGCAAGGTAGCAAACACCTGTATCAGTTTCGCCCTTATTCATCAGGTCATAGTTAGCCTTCTCACCAATAGCAGTCTGATTATGAACACATTCAGCATCTACAGTCAGCTTATAGAAAGCAACCAGTCTGTTCTGAGTCTTGAAATCATCAGGATTGCAAATATAAGCATAATTAACAAGCTCTACATCTTTTATGTAATTAAAGTTAATTGTGTCCAGATCTCTGTTTTTACCACTCTTGAATGTGTAATCCAAATCCCAGGCTATATCGTACTTATCCTCTGTTTTACTGTTAACCTCAGCAAGCATTTCGTCTGCCATACTCTTGAAATCAACACCCTCTAGTGTTTCTCTTGCACCTGCAAGACCACTTACTATACACTCCTTAGTTTCTTCTTTCAGAAAATAACCCATTTCTTCAAGGTTGTTATCGCTGGTAGCCTTAACAACAATTTTATCTCCATTTTTCAGCTTACCGTTGTTTTCGCTTTCAACTGTAAAATAAATACCAGCTTCGCTAACAAGCGGATCACATCCTGATTTATCTGTTGAAGCAGAAGCTTCTGTATTATCACCTGAATATGTAATCTTCAAGCCCTTGAAGGCATCAATCTCTGTACCCTTCTTTAGCTTACCCTTTTTAATCTCGTAAGATATCAACTCGTTTTTAACACCGATGTTGATATCCTCTGCTATGTCCTCGTTATAAGTAACAACAATGTTGAATACATCACCATTGCTTAGCTTACCATTAAGAGACTCGTCCTCCATAACAAAGCTGATACTGTCAAGGAAGTCCTTGATATCGCTATAGTTCTTATCGTCACGGTATTCCTTTTTAAGTGTTTTAAGCTTCTTTTCATCAACAGTAAGATTTACTCTACCTTTACCATCAAAGCCCTTGATTTCTACATCTAAAAGCTTTGCTTCTTCAACATCAATTACTGTTTTTCCACAGCCTGTTACAACAAAGGCTGTTGCAAGAATTACCATTGTTAAAAATACAACAGGTAATTTCTTAAGATTCATTTTTACATTTGTCATTTCTTAACCTCTCCTCTTTATATAAACCAGCTAAAAGCTTAGCCATATTATAGCATATAATTATTTTTTAGCAAGAATTATTGCAATTTTTTAACCTTTAATCAAGATTTTGCAATAACTATAATGCAATAATCATAATATAAGTAAATGCTCAAGCAAAATTTTAGTACCTATTATAACAAGGATTATGCCCCCCAACAGCATTGAATGTCTGGATAAAAGCATACCAAATGCCTTACCCAGATAAACACCACACATACAGATAACCAAGGTTACAGCACCTATTATACCAACAGCTGTAAGCATAAGTAAAAAAGTACCTGCACCTACTGCTGACGGTAATATAATACCTGTTGCAAGTGCGTCTATGCTTGTTGCTATAGCAAGCATTAAAATAGTTTTATTGCTTAATTCTTCCTTTTTCTCGTCACTTTGCTCTTCTTTAAGCTCTTTTATGTAGTCTACTACCATTTTACCACCGATAAAGGCAAGTAAAACAAAAGCTACCCAATGGTCAACACTGGAAATAAAGCTTTCACCTGCTTTACCTACAAGCCAACCTATCATCGGCATTAACAGCTGAAATCCACCAAAAAACGTTGCCAGCTTTAACGCATAGGACACCTTAAGGTTTTTAGTAGTAGCACCATTTGACACCGAAACTGCAAAGGCATCCATTGCCAGACCTATTGCAATGCCTATTATAGAAACATAATCCACTAAATCGCCCTCCGTACATACTGCTATAAATATATTAATATTTGTGCTGATATATGATACAACAGCCGTGTTTAAAAGTCAATTCAGTAAAAACATTTATATGATATTCTAATAAAAAACCATAAAAATCACCATGAAAATTCTACTTATTAACTGCCTTTGCTATCAGATTTATTTTTAGAAAATAATTCCTTTATCCCCATAACAAGAAGCAACGCACCAAAGGCTTTTTTCAGCCATATATCATCTATATTTGCTGACATATACGCACCCAGAACACTTGCACAAACACCTGCTATTGCAAACGGAGCAACCACACGCCATTTAATAAGCTTGTGCCTTTGGTAGATAATTACAGAAAATATTGCAACCGGAATAAAAAACAACAGATTTATGCCTTGAATGGTTGCTTGTGGCAGCTGTGTAAAAAGTGCAAGAAATATCACAAGTATTCCTCCACCACCCATACCCATAGAGCCAAACATTCCAGCAAAAAACGAGGCTATGGCAATCCACACCCAGCTCATGCTGTTACCATTCTGAAGCCTGCCCAAAGCATAAGCAGAGCAAACAGCTTTTTTATAAAAGACGGACTTATCTTTTTAAGCAGATAAATTCCTAAAACAGCACCCATAAAACCACCCCATAAATACGGTATAGCATCACTTATTTTTACACTTTTATTCAATACATAGCTTACAGCACTTGCAATACTCATTGGAAGAATAACAGAAATTGATGTTGCATGTGCTTCTTTTAATTCCATCTGCTTTTTCAGCACTGGCACAGCTATCATTCCACCACCTGCACCGAGTAATCCGTTAAGAAAACCTACAACTATACCGAAAAACAGATTTACTAAAGTTTTTCTTTTCTTCATAAATAAAATCCTCAAATTGTATTTTATGGGTGACTTTAAAATTCGCACAAACCAAAACTTAAAGTTTGGGTAAAGCCTTTTTAAAGGCTTTTGGGTGATGTAACCAATTCCGTAGGAATTGATTGCTTGGGTAACACCCCTCGTGGGATTTTAAAGGGCAAAGCCCTTTAACTTATAGTTTTTCCTAAAAATGCCATTTTCAATGGCATTTTTAAATATTCTTGAGGCGTTAAGGACTCTGTCCTTAAAACCTTATTTTATGTAAACAAGCACACAGTGCTTGTTTACGCAATCAATTTGCTTCGCAAATTGGTTGCATGACCCACCAGCCTTTGAAAAGGCTGGACCTAAACTTTACGCTTTTTTCTCCTCAGGTGTGAGCGTCAGCTCACGCCTAAACTACAATTTATCACTTTACCCTTATATCGCTTCTGACTGTGTACTCACCATTTTTCACCATTTGTGGCCAATTTTCCATTCTGGAATATTCTTCATAATCAGCTTGTCGCAGCATTTTACCCATATAGAAAATATCACTGCCTTTTTCTTTACATTCATTCAACGCTTTCTTAATGATTGCATTTATTCTTTCCTCTATCTTTTCCTCTGCTTGTTTATCTGCCCTTGTATATTCGTATATAGTCGCTTCGCCCTTCAATGTTACATCACAATATAATTTGTTATTTTTCACTGATACATCTATGTGGCTATCATCATATTTAAGTGCAAAGCTTTTATTTTCTCCACCAAGTGGAATTACCTCTGCCGAGATATCTGACTCACCTCTTAACAGCATAATTCCCATTGTCTGAGTACCGTCAAGCCTGTAGCTGATAGTATCATCATTAAAAACTGCAATTCCACTATATTTCAGCCTGTCACCATCAATGGTAAGTAAGCCTGTGCAGGCACTGGAGGTTTTGTTGAGCATATCTGATATAAATTTATACATTGGCATAGTAAGTGCTCTGCCTGTGGTATTCTTGCTTTCGGCAAGGTCTTCTATCAGCTGTGGTGTAATGTCCTTAACGCTCATAAGTTTATGTGCATTTTCTTCACCTGCTATTACATTTACAGAGGGACTACATTGGTAGTAGCCAGCAAAAAATTCAAGTGCCTCTTTTACACCATGCTTACACAGACTATCACCTAATATTACAAACAGGTTATGGCTGTAAAGTGGCTCAAGTCCGTTCTGGCTGACAATATTTGTTACTGCTTCTGTTATAGTTCTGCCCTTACCTGTTAACAGCTTGTTTGGTGTATCTTTATTGGTTGCGTCAGTATTCATATACATAACAGTAACTATATAATTTTCGTTGCTGTAATCTACGCCCATACCCTGTATTACCATTCTTTCGTTAAGCTGTTTGCTTGTACAGCCCTGTGGTACACACATTAAAATAACTATACAAATTACTGTAAAAAGCTTTTTCAACTTAACCACCCTTAATTTTAAATTTATTAATTATCGCTAGTATTAACGGAATAGCCACACCTGTAAGCACTGTAAGAATAAGCATTACATTGTCACTGAACAAAATATTGAATAAACCATCGGCAGACGATATACCAACAGATACTCCCAGCACAAGCACACCACATATCAAAATTGACCATTTTGAGATTTTCTCGCCGAATATTCTTTTTACACAGGCTGACAGCAAATACATAAACAACGATGTTTTCACAAATAAGCCTGCTGTCCACACTCCTAGAAATATTCCGTCCAGTCTTTTGGTTACACCAAGTGACGCAAGTGCTGTAATTGAATAAACCGGGAAAATCTGTGTTTCAAGATAATCACCTAAAACGCTTACTATTATAAAAATGAGCAGTGCTGTAGACAGATAAACTGCTACACTCCACCATACTACAGCCTTCTTCATATTACCTGTTGCAAATGGTAAAAGTATTGCCAGTGCTGGAATACACGCATTTTTAGATAGCATATTAATTGTAATTTCTATAATATTTTCAGTGTGATTTACTGTTATTGGTTCAATATTTAATAAATCTGCTGTTGGCAGCAATGCACAGATAAGTATTACTAATGCTACCACAACAAAGAAAAATATAATTGTAGAGGCTCTGCCAAGTGCCTCTATGCCTTTGCAGGCTGCATACATTGACGCAACTACAACAGCCAGTGACAAAACAAAAGACGAGGCTGTGGGATTTACAACATTCGTAACCATAATATTGAATTGAGATAATGTGTTAATAAGCACCCACAAAAAATACAAACCATATAAAACAGCAACAGCTGCACCCCATTTTTTGAAAAGCATATACCCGTTGTCAGTTACTGTACGACCGTTGTTTGTTTTAAACATAAATAAAACAGGCACTGCCATAAGAAGTGTTCCTGTTAGTGCCACAAATGCAGAAATTATACCAAAACGAAGCGAGGCTGTATCTGCATTGTAGCTGCTGTAGGTAACATTTATAACCATTCTGCTTATATACAGCATTACAAAAAGCTGAAAAACAGAAACACGCACAAATGGTTTCATTCTTAACACTTCCTTTTATCTGTTAAAAAATATTGTCTAATTGTGGCAGCATTGAATAGATTATAATTTTTAAGGAATCCTTTGCACTGGCACATTCTATAGGGAAACGCTGATGCTGATATTTAAGAGTAACCTCAGCTATGGCTATACGCTCGGCTACCTCGTCAGTATTGTCGTGTATTAAAAAAGCATTCATATACTTTGTATTTTTCTCCCAGATTTCGTCTGCTGATTTTATGTTTTTTTCTGCTTTTTCGATTTCTCCTTTGTTATACTGCTCTACTGCTATGTCCAGCTTGCTTATAAC
>JAXJDU010000347.1:0-4781 GCA_036301785.1 Acutalibacteraceae bacterium
ACTATATTCTGTACAGCAATGGGTGAGTCAGACTCAAACAGTACCTTTGGTACAAAGCCAGCCTCTGAGCAGAATTTGTTACATACCACACCGAATAATCGTGAGCTTGAAAGCATTACAAATTCTTCGTCCTTTACCATACTTAAATCGATTGAGTCATATTCCGAATATTCAGACCCCTTTGGTACAGCAAGGTATATGTTTTCTTCTTTAATGCAACGCTTTTTCGGGCTTCTTGATAAGCTTTCCTTTAGTCCGTTTGTAGAAATAACAATATCACAATCTCGCTTCAGCTCGTTTTGCTCAAAGTCAAATACAACATCGGGGTGGTGCTTTCTGAAACCGATAATGGTGTTTATTACAAAGTTTGAGGCAGCAAGAATGTTGAGCTTTATAGTGTGATTTACTGTGCTTTTCATCTGCTGTATTTCTTCGGCAATGCTGTCAAATTCGGGTAATATGATTTCTACCTTTTTCATAAGGTATTCGCCAAATTCAGTAAGCTGTATATTTCTGCCTCGTTTTATAAACAAGGCAACGCCAAGCTCGCTTTCAAGTGATTTTATAGCTTGTGTTAAAGCAGGCTGTGCTATACACAGCTTTTCGGCTGCTTTTGTTACATGCTGCAGCTGTGCAACCTCGTAAAAATATTTAAGCTTCTGAATATCCATAAACTCACCTTATTCATAATAAAAACTTATTGATTTGATAAAAATTATATATTTTACTTTTGGGTTTGTCAAGTATATAATATAGACATAGATGAACAAGAGAGGAAGAAATTACAATGGTACAAATTTTTGAATTTATTATGTTAGCTTGCTTTGGTCTGTCATGGCCTATTTCGGTTTACAAGAGCATAACCTCAAAGTCAACACAGGGTAAAAGCTTTGTGTTTATGATTGCAATTATTATAGGTTATATTTCTGGCATACTCGGAAAAATCTGTAGTGGACAGATAAACTTTGTGCTGGCTTTATATTGCCTGAATCTGTGTGTGGTTTTGGTGGATTTTGCACTGTTTTTTATAAACAAGCACAATGAGAAAAAGAATTTTGAATGTAAACAGCAACTATCAGTTGCGTAATTAAGAATAAGCTTCTTGAATTTAAAGAAAAGCAGACAACCGTTGCGTTATTGTGTAACGGTTGTCTGCTTTTTAGATTTATAGTGCCAGTTGTTATAAAAATGGCGTATTAATACTAATATTCTATTTTTTTATTAAAAACAAGTAGAAATTATATAATATAGATTTGTTTAAATGTGTTATAAATTATGTGTATTTATCTTGATTTTTATTGAAATTTCGTGTATTATTTATATGTTTGTGACTTATTCTGTAATCAGTTGAATGAGTAAACTGAGATTTTATTTATTCAACCATAATTTGATAATATTATTATATTTGCTTTTCCGACTTAGTGAAAAGCTTTGGTCTGTTTAAGGCTTTAATTTTGTAAAACCTTTGAGATATATGGTGAAAATTATGGTTTTTTTTAACTTTTTAAACTAATTTACAGAATAGGTCTATTCAAAATGGAAAAAAAGTGGTATAATTAATATCGTATGTATAGAGTCCTTTATCGTGTTTTTATGCTAAAGAAATTCTATATATTTATCATTAGTTTTTTTAGCAGAATTTTGAATCTTGAATTTTGCATTTGGGGGAGTATATGAAGGAGAAAGTAAAGCTATTCAGCTTCAGAAAATTTGTGCTTGCGTTGTCAGATATGTTTATCATAGGTACATCAGCACTATTGACGAATTACATTTTTTCAGTATTTAAGCTTACTGTTGTGTTGCCATCTAACCTGACAAAACAGACGATCGTGTTTATGGTGTTTAGCTTTATTGCGTTATGGTTATGTGGTGCGTACGCAAAGATGTGGCGATATTTTAAGGTTAAGGACTATCTGTCCTGTGTGTTAGGTACAGCCTGTGGCATATTAATGGTACTGGTATTTGCAGGACTCGAATTTTTTCTGTTTGATAACAGCAAGTTCTGGTTTTACCTGTTTTTAGTGGTGGAGTATTTTATTTCTACAATAGGTATAATCTCGTTCAGACTGATATTCAGAAAAACCTTTTTAACGCTTGTTAAGGTTGGCGAGGTAACTGCCCGTAAACGAACCTTACTTGTTGGTGCAGGAAGAGCAGGTAGAATCATACTTAAAGAGGTAAACAACGCTGCTTTAAGAGACGAGGTTGCTCAACAGTATGATATTGTGGGTATTGTAGATGATAATAAATCGCTTACAGGTAAAAAAATACAGAATATACCTATTATAGGTACTACTGCTAAAATAGCTTCAATTTGTCATGCTGAAAATATCGACACTATCCTTATGGCTATACCGTCCTGTAATGAAGAGGACAGAAGAAGAATATTAGGCGAGTGTTCAAAAACACCTTGTAATATCAAGGTTATACCATATGTTGGTAATCTTATTTTTGATGAATATGAAGGCAGTAAGCAGGACGGCGATGCAAAAACGGTAATAAGTCAGCTTAACGACATCAATGTAAACGACCTTTTAGGCAGACCACCAATAAGCTTTGACCAGAGCGTTACAAGAAATCTTATTAAAGGTAAGGTTTGTATGGTAACTGGTGGTGGTGGCTCAATCGGCTCTGAGCTTGTAAGACAGATTGCAACATTTGAGCCTGAGCAGATAGTTATTGTAGACATATACGAGAATAATGCATATGATATACAGCAAGAGCTTTTAATGGAATATGGCAACAGCATTAATCTTGTTACACTTATTGCGTCAGTAAGAGATTACGACAAGATGAGGGCTATATTCGAAAAATATAAGCCAGAAATTGTATATCACGCTGCAGCACACAAGCATGTTCCTTTAATGGAGGATGTACCGGAAGAGGCTGTAAAAAATAATGTTGTTGGTACATATAATATAGCAACACTGGCAGATGAAATGGGTGTTAAGAAATTTATTATGATTTCTACCGATAAGGCTGTAAATCCTACAAATGTTATGGGTGCAACAAAGCGTTGCTGTGAAATGATTGTACAGTACATGGCACAGTCGGGTTCAAAAACTGAGTTTATAACAACAAGATTTGGTAATGTGCTTGGCTCTAACGGTTCAGTTATTCCACTGTTTAAACGCCAGATAGAAACAGGTAAGCCTGTTACAGTTACACACCCAGATATTATAAGATACTTTATGACAATACCAGAGGCCGTTTCGCTTGTATTACAGGCAGGTGCTATGGCAAAGGGTGGCGAAATATTTGTACTTGATATGGGTGCTCCGGTAAAAATTGTAACTCTGGCCGAAAACCTGATAAGAATGTATGGTAAGGTGCCATATAAAGATATCGAAATAAAGTTTTCAGGTTTACGTCCTGGTGAAAAGCTATATGAAGAGCTGCTGATGGATGAAGAAGGATTAAAAAAGACTGATAATCAGAAAATATTTACTGGTAAGCAAATTAATATCGAAAGAGAAAAGTTTATTAAGCAGTACAATCAATTAAAAGAAGCTGCGTTGAATAACGATTCAGAAAAATCAGTTTCTTTGCTTGAAGAGATCGTTCCTACATTTAAACATAAAACTAATAGATAATTCGGAGGTATAATTTATGTGTGGTATAGTTGGATACTGTGGCTACAGAGATTGTAGCGAGGTGTTAGTAAGTGCATTGACAAAGCTTGAGTACCGTGGCTACGATTCAGCAGGTATAGCAGTTTTTGAAAATGAACAGATCAAAGTTGCAAAATCTAAGGGCAGACTTGCAGACCTTACAGCAAAAATGGAGGCAGAGGGAAGACCAACAGGTAACGCTGGTATTGGTCATACCCGTTGGGCAACACATGGCGAGCCATCAGATGTAAACTCTCATCCTCATAGTGGTGCAAAGGTTACAGTAGTACATAATGGTATTATCGAAAATTATAAGGACCTGAAGGAATTTTTAATAGAGCACGGCGAGGTATTTGTAAGTGATACAGATACAGAGGTTGTTGCAAAGCTTCTTGGCTACTACTATAAAAAACATCCAATGGATCCACTTGCAACAATTGAAAGAACAATAAAAGACCTTGATGGTTCATTTGCTTTAGGTATAGTATTCGAGGATTTCCCAGATGTTGTATATGCAACAAGAAGAGAAAGTCCACTTATAGTTGGTGTAGGTAAGGATGAATTCTTTATTGCTTCTGATGTACCTGCAATTATCAACTATACAAAGGATTATTACCTGCTGGAGCATGACGAAATTGTAGTGCTGAAGAAAGACAGTGTTACAATTTATAACGACCATGGCGATGTAGAAGAAAAAGAGCTTATGACAGCTGACTGGGATATGGATGCAGCTGAAAAGGGTGGATATCCACACTTTATGATAAAAGAAATTCACGAGCAGCCACAATCTATAAACATGACAATCAAGCCAAGAATTGCAGACGGTATGCCTTGTCTTGAGGAATGTGGAATTACTCTTGATAAGATTAAGAGCTTCAAGCAGATTTATATTGTTGCTTGTGGTACAGCTATGCACGCTGGTATGGTTGGTAAGTATGTAATCGAAAAGCTGGCAAGAGTACCTGTTACTGTTGATATAGCTTCTGAATTCAGATACAGAGAGCCAATCGTAGGTGAGGGTGATTTGGTAATTATCATTTCACAGTCAGGTGAAACAGCTGACAGCCTTGCAGCCATGAGATTAGCTAAGGAGCTAGGTGCTAAAACACTAGCTATTGTAAATGCAAAGGGTAGCTCAATCGCAAGAGAAGCAGATATGCTTATCTATAC
>JAXJDU010000348.1:0-4123 GCA_036301785.1 Acutalibacteraceae bacterium
ACATGAGGCAACGCCCTTAACTTCTCGTAATTATTAAAAATGCCATTTTCAATGGCATTTTTAGGAAAAACTATGAGTTAAAGGGCGTTGCCCTTTAAAATCCCACGAGGGCTTTGCCCTCGACCCATAAACTTTTGAAAAAGTTTAATCAAAACTTTTAAATTTTGATTTGTGCGTAACCCCCCGACAAATTCCAATTTTTCTTTACAAGCTTAATAAAATCTATAACCTGAACAAAATCCCCATTTGACTGTACTGACAATCAAATGGGGATTTATATATGCTTAGATAAAAAATCAGGAATATTCTTACTGATATAAAAGCTAGGTTATCAATCAGCCCTTATACTTAATTACATCTATGCTCTTTATTGTAACAGGTGTTGTTGGCTTGTCTACAGAGTCTACCTCAACTGCTGCAATCTTATCTACGATATCCATACCATCGTAAACCTGTGCAAATACTGTGTGACCCTTATCTGTTGCATTGAAAGCACCGTCAAGTGATGGGTTACCACCGTTTTCTTCGTATAGCTTTCTTACATCTTCACCTATAGCATCTGTATTAAGTGCAAATGAACCAAACTGCTGCTCGCACATAAAGTACTCGTTAGTACCGTAATACTTACATAGATTCTGGTAGATATACTGCCACTGCTGCTCAAAGTAGCTCCAGCCACCGTTTGCATTGAACTTGTCAGCCTTTGCCTGATTGATAAAGAACTGGCTGCCGTTTGTATCCTTACCTGCATTAGCCATAGATACAGAGCCTCTTATATTAAACAGGTGGTCACTGAACTCGTCCTCGAATGAGTCGCCATAAATACTTTCGCCACCAGTACCATCACCACTTGGGTCACCACCCTGAATCATAAAGTCATTGATAACTCTGTGGAATGTAATTCCGTCATAATAACCATTCTTAGCGTGTGTCAGGAAGTTTTCTACTGTCTTTGGTGCAGCCTCTGGGAAGAATCTCATGCAGATATCACCCATAGATGTATGCATAATAGCAACCTCTTCACCCTTTTGTGGCATATCCAGCTGATAACCAACCTTATGCTCTGTATCCTTGTAAATTTTAGCATCCTTCTGTGTAGTTGTTGCTACATCTATCTGTGGATAGCTTCCTGCCTCTGTAGGTGTCTGCACAGCTGAGCTGTTGCCTGTGTTATTTCCAGCGCCATCGCCACTACAGCCTGTTGTGCTTACTGCCACAGCACCTACAACAAGCATACTCATAGCAATAACTAAAGTTCTTTTAATTTTGCTTATTTTCATTTTATTATCCTCTTTTCAAATAATATACAAGTTAATTTTATTATAAATACAGCTTTATTGCAATACAGAAACCGAATTTTCCAGTTAATTTTTTATGAATAGCAATTATAAAAACACCTAAAACTTATTAGCATAAAAGGTAACAGTAATTACTGTGCCTTTTCCTATTTCGCTTTCTACTGAAATTTCTGCATTATGAAGCTCTGCTATATGCTTAACAATTGCAAGTCCAAGTCCAGTGCCACCTGTTTCTTTTGAGCGACTTTTATCTACCCTGTAAAATCTCTCGAAAATTCGCTTCTGGTGCTTATTCTCTATACCAATACCAGTATCCTTAACCTGCAAAACAGCATTACCGTTAATTCGTGTAAGCTTTACATACACACTGCCGTCAGGCTTGTTATAACGCACAGCGTTGTCGCACAGATTAAACACAAGCTCGTAAAGCTGTGTTTCATTACCCATACAAACCACATCTTCAAGCTCAGTATGGATTGTAATATTATTCTTTTTAGCTGTAATATCAAGCAGCTCTACGCTTTCGGTAACGGTATCCTTTAAATTTACCTTTTTTACACCCTCAAGCCTATATGTTTTGTCGTCCATTTTAGACAGCTTCATAATATCACTTATAAGTGTAATAAGTCTGCCGGCTTCCTTGTGTATTCTTCCTGCAAAGCGTTGCATATCCTCTTTTTCGCTTACCATACCGTTTTCTATCATTTCGGCATAGCCAGAAATTGAAGTAAGTGGCGTTTTCAGCTCATGAGTAACATTTGCTGTAAACTCCT
Organism: Acutalibacteraceae bacterium; assembly: GCA_036301785.1. Taxonomy (GTDB): domain Bacteria; phylum Bacillota; class Clostridia; order Oscillospirales; family Acutalibacteraceae; genus CAG-964. The sequence goes on from JAXJDU010000348.1 coordinate 2,072, forward strand.
GCCTTAGCTTTTCTGTCTTTCGCTGAGCTGTAATATCCAACAGCAAGCAGATAACCCCCACCTGCTCACCACCAGAAAACACCGGGTTCACATAAAGCTTTATTGTTTTTTTGTTAAGCTTTATTTCATCAGACGAGCTTTCTCCCTTAGATGCCTTATTAACAGCCTCTATAAGCTTATCGTTGTTATACACCTCAAGTATATTTTTACCCTCGTTATGAAGAATTGCAGGCTTAAGGATTTTTTTAGCACTTTCGTTTTCCATAAGGATTATTTTATCAACATCAAGCATTATAAAGCCCTCTCTCATATTAGAGATAAGAGTTTTTGTTTTGTCCTGCTCCTCTTGCAAGTTATCTATCTGATGTCTGATTTTTTTCTGCTGTGATGTAATTGTATCTGCAAATGGCTTCAGCTCCTCGTATATATGCTCTTTTTTAAGAGCCTTGCCATCACCCATATTATTAAACGGTGCTATTATCTTTTTAGCAAACTTATTGGATATGATAAAGCATGCCAAAAGCACATAAACAGCTAATAATACAACTACAATTATCATTGCATAATAAAGGTGAAAAATACTTTTAGCCTCTTTTGCAACTCTTAAAATATCGCCGTCATCTGTTTTAACAGCGTAGTAATACATCATTTTCTTTTGCGTTACAGAATAGCGTGAGCCTGACCCCACACCATTCTTTACAGCCTGCTTTATTTCAGCACGGTTCATGTGATTTTCCATTTGTGATTCCTCAAGCCCTTTATTGCTTTCAAAAATCACTGTACCATCTGCTTTTATCAGGGTTACTCTGTAATCGTCAATAAATACAGAGTTTATATAATCATCATCAATTTCATTAAAATGCTCAAGCAATATGTTGCCATATGCAGATAAATCATTATAAGCCTGCTCCGAAAACGCAAAGCCAGCTGCCACACAGCAGCACACAGCTGTAAGCAAGATTGATATACCTGAAATCGCAACCAATACCTTCGTTAAGGTGTTTCTAAGCTTCAATTTACTCTCCCACCTTATATCCCACATGGCGAACAGTCTTTATAATAGAACCACTATCGCCAAGCTTTTGTCTTAATGTTTTTATATGAGCGTCTACAGTACGGCTTTCTCCACTGAAGTCATAGCCCCACACCTTTTCTAACAGCTTTTCTCGTGTTAAAACTATATCCTTATTAGCAATAAGATACTTCAGCAATTCATATTCCTTATATGTAAGCAGACAAGGCTCTCCGTTTACGCTGACGGTATGCTTAAAGTCATCAACCTGTATACCCTCATATTCCAGCACAGTCATGCTTTCTTTTCGCTCACAGCGTCTTAGCAGTGCCTTTACTCGTGAAACAAGCTCCATAACACCAAAAGGCTTTGATATATAGTCATCTGCACCCATATCCAAACCCTTTACCTTGTCAATCTCTGAGGTTTTTGCAGTTACCATAATAACAGGAACATTCTGCATTTTTTCATTCGCACGAAGCTTTTTTAATATAGACAAGCCGTCCTCATTCGGCAACATAATATCCAGCAAAACAAGGCTAGGTATATTCTCCTCACAGGCCTTATAAAAATCTGTACTATCGCAAAAAGTAGCCACCTCGTAGCCACTGTTTTTAAGTGCATAGCTTTCCAGCTCTCTTATGTCAATATCATCCTCAACTATGTAAATCATATTCTATGTACCCTTTCTAAGTTATTTAACAAATTGTAGTTTATCGGGCTAACAACAAACTTTGATAGAGCAAAGCGTAAAGTTTAGGTCCACCCTTTTTAAAGGGTGGTGGGGTTAAGGGGTGAAACCCCTTATGGGTTTTAAGGGCAACGCCCTTAACTTCTCGTAATTATTAAAAATGCCATTTTCAATGGCATTTTTAGGAAAAACTATGAGTTAAAGGGCGTTGCCCTTTAAAATCCCATAAGGGGTTTCACCCCTTAACCCCACCACCCTTTAAAAAGGGTGGACCTAAACTTTACGCTTATCTCTCCTCAGGTGTGAGCGTTAGCTCACGCCTAAACCACAATTTGTTTCAGTCTGAAAT
>JAXJDU010000349.1:0-2720 GCA_036301785.1 Acutalibacteraceae bacterium
GGGTTTCACCCTTTAAAATCCCACGAGGGGTGTTACCCCGAGCAATCAATTTGCTTCGCAAATTGGTTACATTACCCCATAAACTTTTGAAAAAGTTTAATCAAAACTTTTAAGTTTTGATTTGTGCGTAACTTAGCGACAAACTACAATTTATCAAACCAGAAAAGCTCCTTACCTGATATTTTAACTCAGGTAAGGAGCTTTTTCGCTGTTAATATTTAAAATAAATCAGTCTACATAATAAGAGTAAGAATCGTAGAAGTCCATGTGGTATTCACCTTTTTCGCCGATGTTACCGTTTTCAAGGTCCATATTCAGAATGTACCAGTCGCCAGCCTCTTTAATCAGATAAACATCTTCCCAATCAAACTCATGCTTACCGTCTTTACCCTTAGCTGTTACCTTTATGTCAGCCTTTTTGATAGTCTTAATCTTATTTATGCTACAGTCATGAGCCTCAGAGATAGCCTCGCAGAATTTATCGAACTTTTTCTCTGACAGGTCAGTAACCTTTTCAATCTTATAAGAAAGCTTTACATTTGAGCCAACCTCTTCTTCAAGCTTCTCTATAAGCTCTGTTGAAAAATCTGCATCCTCAAGATTCTCTATAAAGTCCTCTTCTGTGTCAAACTCTTCTATATATAAAAACTCTGGATATGTTTTTGCAAGCTTTTGTGCGTCACCCTTTTCGAAAGCCTTAAGCTTGTTTTCGATAACAGACTTATAGCCACCACCTGAACCAGCTGCTGCAATAATCACTACCACAAGAACAATTATAGCCACAGCTGCAGCAGCAACAATTGCAAGTGTCTTCTTGTTGTTACCGTTTGTTGGTACAGTAGCAGAATCACCTGCTGATGGCATATCGTTTGCAGGCATACCACCATTGAACTGCATATCGTTTGCAGGCATACCACCATTGAACTGCATATCGTCTGCTGGCATACCAGTATTGAACTGCATATCGTCTGCTGGCATATTACCGTTGAATTGCATATTGTCTGCCTACATACTGCCTGCTGACACAGTACCCTCTAACGGCATATCGTTGTTTGCTGGCATACCATATACCGGAATTGGCTCTGGCATAGTTAAAGGTGTTCCACATTTAGCACACACCTTTGCACCTTCCTCAGCTTTTTCACCACAATTAGTACAGAAAACATTCATAACAAAAATCCTCCTTAAATTTAACCTTGACTATTCATCGCCATACACAAGGGCTTTATTATAGCCTTTACAGGAGTTAATAATCCCCTACTCTTTTATTATCTCTTATTTCTTTAAATTTGTAAATAGTTTTATCTAATTTGATAGCATTTTAAAAGGTTATTAGACCCTTTTCGAGCATAGACTGTGCAGCAAGCAACACGCCAACCCTTGCACTGTGGAAGTTAAGTCCTCCCTGCATCCATACTGCATAAGGCTCTCTTAGTGGTGCATCGGCAGAAAGCTCTATTGTTGAGCCAAGTGTAAACGCACCGGCAGCCATTACAACCTTGTTTTCGTAGCCTGGCATATCAGATGGCTCTGGTGTAACAAAGCTGTCTACAGGGCCACCCTTTTGTATACCACCACAAAACGCAACCAAAGCTTCGTTAGAGCCAAGCTTCAGCAGCTGAATTATATCGCCACGGGTTTCATTATATTTTGGTGTAGTGTCAAAGCCAAGAAGCTCAAACAAAGCAGAAGCAAACACAGCTGTTTTCAACGCCTCGCCTGTAGCGTGTGGTGCATTGAATGCACCTAAAAACAGCTCACGGTTAACACCAAGAGTAGCACCCTGCTCTTTACCTATACCTGGTGTTGTCAATCTGAAAGCACATTGCTCTACCAAATCGCTTTTACCTGCTATATATCCACCGGTAGGAGCAACGCCACCACCAGCATTTTTAATAAGTGAGCCAGCCATAATATCTACACCCACGCTTAATGGCTGTATTTTTTCAACAAATTCACCATAGCAGTTATCAAGCATAACTATTGTATCTGGTGCTTTCTCCTTTGCGATTTTCGCTATCTTCTCAATTTCATCAATCAATAGCGATGGACGAAGCTCGTAGCCTCTTGAACGCTGTATGTAAACCATTTTTAAATCAGGTGTAATTGCATTTGCAATAGCGTCGTAGTCTGGCTTACCGTCTGGTGTAAGCTTTACCTCATCATAGATAATACCAAAGTCCTTTAATGAACCTGAATAATTACCAGACAAGCCGATTACACTCTGCAAGGTATCATAAGGTGTACCTGTTACAGACAGCATTGTATCGCCTGGTCTTAGCATACCAAATAAAGCAACAGTAAGTGCGTGTGTACCACACACAAAATTATGACGAACAAGTGCGTCCTCAGCCTCGAAAACTGTTGCATAAATTTCGTCAAGAGCCTCTCTTCCCCTGTCATCAAAGCCATAGCCAGTTGATGTAGAAAAATGGCTTTCACTTATACCAGCCTTCTGAAAAGCGTACAGCATTTTTTGTGTATTATAATCCTGAATTTCATCAACTACTTTAAGCTGTTCACTTACAAGCTCCATTGCCTTATCTGCTGTTTTTAAAATTCTTTCATCAATATTATAAAAAGGTATATTCATATTTGCTTCCTCTTTTTTTGTTATTTTACAAATTGTAGTTTGCAGGGGCTTTGCCCCTGCACCCCACCACCCTTTAAAAAGGGTGGACCTAAACTTTACGCTTGAGTGTCTGCTACGCAGTCACTCA
>JAXJDU010000350.1:0-5435 GCA_036301785.1 Acutalibacteraceae bacterium
CCATACGAACCGTTTCTTTTCCTTGTTCCAACTCACGAACAAAGCGAAGTCCCAAACCCGAGCGAATAGCAAACTCCTCTTGAGTAAGACCTGCCTCTTTTCTTTTTTGTTTTATAAATTCAGCAATTGTATTCATAATTACATTTTACACCCTATCGGGTATAATGTCAACACTTAACCGTACATATTATACCCGTACAGGTATAATGTCATTGTGTCGCTGTTTATTTTGTACCCTAAAGGGTATAATTTCAAGACCTCACTATATATATTATACCCGATTGGGTTATTATTATGTACTTTCTGCCTTTATTATACCCCTCATAGTTTAATCTTATATAATAAATGATGTATTGACTGAAACGGAAAAAACATTTTCTGTGATAAAGAAACCTTAACTTTGATCCAGAATACACACCACATTATTGACGTGTAATCTTCTCAACAAGAATGTCAGCAATAGGAGTAAGTAATGCAAACCTGACAACCTTGATAGGACACACAAAGCAGATTCAATTATTTGCGATTGTATGGGTATTTCTTTTTATATTAATTTGTCTACCATTTAGCGATGAATAAGTATTACTCCGCACTCTGTACTTCTCTGTGACAAGCAAAAGCTTGCTTGCGTTGTCGTCCTCGTTTTGAGCTAATTCTGCTTGTTAATCTATTGCACTGTAATATTTAGATTTAGAAAAGTTCAATAATTCTTCAATATTTTATGATATAATTGGTATATATGGAGGTATTCCTATGAGAATTTTACTGGTTGAAGATGAAAAAAGAATGGCACAGGCACTGTGTGAAATACTTCGCCTTGAAAGATATGAAGTTGATCATTACACAAGTGGTCTTGATGGCTTGACTGCAATCGAAAGTAATATCTACGATATTGTGGTTCTTGATGTTATGCTACCAGAAATGAATGGATATGAAATTGCCAAACGGGCTCGCAGTAAGGGCATTGTAACACCAATACTAATGCTTACTGCAAAAGCAGAGCTTGATGACAAGGTAACAGGTCTTGACAGTGGGGCAGATGATTACTTAACAAAGCCTTTTATGGCTAAGGAACTTTTAGCTCGACTTCGTGCTCTTGGCAGAAGAACATTAGGCATAACAAATACTTTGTTATCCTACGGTGACATTACCCTTGATACAAGCACATTTGCATTATCTTGTACCACAAATGGCCAGAGTGTACGATTAAGCGAAAAAGAATACAGAATTCTAGAGTACCTTATTGTAAATAGTGGACAAATTCTTACCCGTGAACAATTTGCAATTAAAATCTGGGGATATGAGAGTGATGCTGAATATAACAATGTAGAGGTGTATATGACCTTTACTCGCAAAAAACTAGCATTTGTTGAAGCAAAAACCGAGATCAAGGCAGTGCGTGGAGTGGGATATGAATTGAGGTGCGATGATGTTTAAGAAATCAAGAAGAAAAATCGTTGCCTCTATTATGTCTGTTCTTGTGCTTTTGTGGGTAGGAACTCTGGGTGTTATTTACACATCAAGCTATTTTGAAATGAAAAAGCAGAATGAGCAGATGCTACAGACACACGCCGAAATATATATGCTACCTAAAACATTTGATAAAATATCACCACACGACAAACCCTTCTTTAATGGCGAACACAGATTTAAGCCTGATTTTGACCCTCAGTCTCCAAGGTTTCAGCTATCAATCTTTTATACGGTGGCAGTTTCTTATGACAGTGAAATTTTAGAAATAAAAAACGAATCACCATCGGTGCATACTGATGAGTATCTGACAGATTTAGCTCTAAAAATTATAAATAGCGAAAAGAATACAGGAACCGAAGATAATCTTGTATTTAATAAATCTGATAAAGACGGATACACCCTTGTTACCTTTATGGATAACACGGTTATCAACGAAGGTGCACTTACCTTATTTCGCTATACTCTTATTTTCGGCGGTGTTGCTCTTGTATTGTTTTTCTTCTTGTCGCTCTATCTTGCAAAAAAGATTGTAAATCCACTTGAAGAAAGCTACCATAAACAAAAGCAGTTTATTTCTGATGCAGGTCACGAGTTAAAAACACCTGTATCAGTTGTTAGTGCTAATGCAGAGCTATTATCTCGTGAAATTGGTAATAACCAGTGGCTCCAAAACATTCAATACGAAAACGAGAGAATGGGAATACTGGTAGGTCAGCTTCTACAGCTTGCCCGAACAGAAAATGTGAAATCGCAAATGGAAAAGATTGATTTTAGCAGATTGGTTGCAGGTGAGTCACTTCCATTTGAGAGCGTTGCCTTTGAACAAGGACTTACGCTTAATAGTAACATAACAAGCAATATCGGTGTCGAGGGTAACAGTACACAGCTTAAACAGATTGTTTCTATTTTGCTGGATAACGCTATCCGTCATAGTAAGGATAATGGCGAAGTCTATCTTTCTTTAAATAAAGAACACGGACTTGCAAAGCTTTCGGTTATCAACAAAGGTGATGAAATACCTACAGAACAGCGTGAACAGATATTTGAACGCTTTTATCGTGTGGATACTGTTCGCAATGGCGAGGATAAGCACTATGGACTTGGTCTTGCCATTGCAAAAGCAATTGCAACCTCTCATAAAGGCAATATCGAGGAGCTTTGCTATAACGGATTTGTAGAATTTAAGGTAAAAATTCCTATTATATAAAGTAAATTAAACAGTATAAAATTAAATAAACAGTTCAATAAAACTTCAATCTTCCTCCTTTACAATAATGCCATTAATTGTAAAGGAGGTTTTTCTATGGCTTTTCAAGCTGTATTCAAAAGATACGAATTGAAATATCTGTTGACATTAGAACAAAAAGAAAAAGTTCTTAAAGGCATAAAGCGATATATGACGCTTGATAAATATGGCAGAACCACCATACGCAACCTTTATTATGATACAGATACCTACCTTTTAATTCGTCGCTCTATCGAAAAGCCTGTTTATAAAGAAAAATTGCGAATACGCAGCTACAGCAGAGCAACTGCTGACAGCACGGTTTTTGTGGAATTAAAAAAGAAGCACAAGCACATAGTATATAAGCGAAGAATATCGCTTTTATATAATGAAGCCACTCAGTGGCTGTCAGGGGATAAGCACACCAGCGAGCATACACAGATTTCTGAAGAGGTTGATTATTTTCTTGACTATTACGGTACATTACGCCCTGTTGTATTTCTCTCTTATGAAAGAGAAGCATACTATTCTAATGATGGCAGTGATTTTCGTGTAACCTTTGATGATAATATTCTTTGCAGACAGGATGATTTATCTCTTGAATCAGATGTCTATGGAGCTTCAATTCTTCCTGAGGGTCAAGTTCTGATGGAAATAAAATGTAGTGGAGGTATTCCGATCTGGATGACAGAAATTTTATCAAGAGAAAAGATATATAAAACATCATTTTCAAAATACGGAACAGCGTACAGAACACTGATTTTTCCACAAACCCATAAAATGAATTTATATAATAGGTTGGAGGTAAATACAAATGATTGAGAATTTATTTAAAGGATTATTCGATACAGACTTAACCAGAGTTATCAGCGTAACCGATTTTTTACTTTGTCTAGGTGTATCGTTGCTAATAGGAGTTTTAATGGTATTAGCCTATATGTATCGCACACGCTACACAAAAAGCTTTGTTGTAACATTGGCACTTCTGCCAGCAGTAGTTTGTGTTGTGATTATGATGGTAAACGGTAATGTGGGCACAGGTGTTGCAGTAGCAGGTGCGTTCAGTCTTGTGCGTTTTCGTTCAGTACCAGGCACAGCAAAAGAGATTTGCACATTGTTTTTGGCAATGGGTGCAGGACTTATTGCAGGTATGGGATATCTTGGCTTTGCAATATTATTTACTGCCATTATGTGCATAATGTTTATATTTTATAATCGTCTTGATTTTGGCACAAAAAAGAATTCTAAAAAATTTAAAACCCTTACAATAACTATCCCTGAGGATTTAGATTACTCAGGTGTGTTTGATGATATTTTCGCTGAGTTTACAACTGCTCACGACCTTGCTTGTGTTAAGAGCACTAATATGGGAAGTATGTTCAAGCTTACATATAATGTAGTCCTCCGAGATATCACCCGTGAGAAAGAAATGATTGATAAAATCCGTTGCAGAAATGGAAATCTTGAAATTACCGTTTCTAATCAAGTAACTGTTGGCACAGAATTATAACAGGAGGTTTATATGAAAAAGATACTGGCTTCATTTTTAATCTTAATATCATTACTTTCACTTTTTACCGGATGTACAACAGACACCGAAAACAAACCACAAGGTGAAAGTCAAATTCAAAGTTCTACAACAACTACTGAATCTGTAAATGTTGATTCCTCTAATCCTACTACAGATATGTTTACTGAACGAGATTTCAAGACAGAATATGACGAGAGCAACGCAGTTACTATCAAGCTAAACGGAGCTTCAGCAACTGCAAGCTCAGACAGTGTAAATATATCAGGCTCCACTATAACAATTACCGAAGAAGCAACCTATATTATATCGGGTGAGCTTACTGACGGTATGCTAATTGTAAATGCACCAGATACTGCAAAGCTACAGCTTGTTTTTAATGGCGTTAATATTACAAGCAAAACCTCATCGGCTTTATATATTCTTCAAGCAGACAAGGTGTTTTTAACTCTTGCTGAAAACACAACCAACACACTGGCAAATGGTGGTAGCTTTACTGCTATAGATGAAAATAACATTGATTCAGCTCTATTCTCAAAGCAAGATTTAACAATGAACGGAACAGGCTCGTTGTCTGTCACATCTCCTGCAGGACACGGCATTGTATGTAAGGATGATTTAGTAATAACAGGAGGTTCATATCAGGTAAATTCTGCCTCACATGGTTTTGATGTTAACGACAGTGTACGAGTAGCAAATGCAACAATAAACATAGATGCAGGTAAAGATTCTATTCACTGTGAAAATAACGATGATACTTCTAAAGGCTTTGTTTATATTTCAAGTGGAAATATTAAAGCAGAGGCAGAGGGTGACGGTATTTCTACAGGTGCTTATATGCAAATTGAGGATGGAACTATAGATTTACTTGTTGGTGGTGGAAGTGAAAACGGAACAAAAACACATTCGGATTTCTTTGGAGGCTTTATGGGTGGAGGCAGACCAGGAGGAATGCCACCAGAAGATATGCAAATAACCGAAACTGAAGAAGACAGCACCAGTATGAAGGGGTTAAAAGCTACAAGTAATCTGGTGATATCAGGTGGTAATATTACCGTTAATTCTGCTGATGACTCTATCCATTCTGATACCTCACTTACTATAAACGGTGCTACATTTAATATTGCGTCTGGTGATGATGCTATTCACGCAGAAGAAACCCTGACTATAACAGATGGTAAAATTGATATTTCAGAAAGCTATGAAGGG
>JAXJDU010000351.1:0-13102 GCA_036301785.1 Acutalibacteraceae bacterium
CTTTGTCATTCTGTTCATTCCTTTTTTGTCCTTTCTTTATATTGTAGCACACTTATCTTCAAATGCAAAAAGTGTGCAAGCTATTTTTATAACTTACACTCTTTATTTTACAATCTCAAAAGGTGTACTTCTGCACTGGAGTACAATAGTATCTACAGAGCTTTACAGAACATCATCAGAGGATAACAAGCCTGTACTTATAAAAAACTTTTATGATGCTGTTGCAGATAATTCATATTATGATAATAAAGGAGAGCTGAAGGAGGGTGTAACCTACACATATACTTTAAAGCCGTTTAACACCTATAAGGGAGTTAAATATTACGGTACAGAAAGCACTCTTACCTTAGAATACCATGAGGATGACCCTGTGGTTGAAAACTGTGATGAGCCTCGCATAAATGCTGTAACATTTCAGGATAATATTCTTTACCTTTCAACATACAACAGCCCTCAGCATACACTCGGAAGAATTTATGCCTCTGATGACAATGGTGAAACATGGTTTACTACCTGTAATTTTTTTACCGGAAATACCGAATACACATATTGGTCTCAGAATATAAATCTTGAGCCTGAAAGAAAATACTTATTCAGATATAAATTTTATGAGCATGATTACCTGTTTGGATTGTACAGGACTGCAAGTAAATACAGTAACATAGTTTCTGTTACAACACCCAGAAATCCTGTAAAGCCACAGCTAAGTATAAAAAGCAGTGCTGGCACATTACCTGAATTAAGCTGGACTGGTGAATCTGTTGAAAATGGCTACTATACAGTATACAGACGAAATCAGGGCTCAGGATTCTGGGTAACTATTGCCACAGAGATGAAATCATATCAATATACCGATACAACAGCTGATAAGGATAAAGTTTATTACTATAAGGTAGTATACACAAATCCTTCTCCTGAATTTATTATTGAGTCAGATAGTAATTTAACAACAGTTGTCAGAAATCTGAATAGTGAAGACAGTAACTCTGTCAGCTTCAGAACAGATAAAATAATCAAGGATATCTGTACTGCTGATTTCTCAGAGGTTAAGGATATAGTGTATAGTGACAATATGACTTTGCCGGAAATCACCGTTACATATAAAGGTATTAAGCTGCAAGAAAATGTTGATTATATTGTCAGCAGCAGTAATTATGATAAGGCAGGCAGAGCCAAAATTGTTATTTCTGGCATAGGAGAATACTCTGGTGAAAAGGCTGTCTATTACAATATTACTTTACCAGAAACAGAAAAGCCTTTAACCTGTACAGTAAAATATCTTGACTATGACGGTACAGCTATTTCAACACAAAATGTACAGCCACACTCAGATTCTGTAGTTCCTCCAGCTCCTTTGCGTTCAGGATATATATTTGTTGGCTGGAGCCATAACGGTAAAAATATAACAGCTGACACTGATATAAAAGCTAAGTATAAGAAATCAGATTCAAAGCTATACACTGTAACCTTTGTTGACAGAGAAAACAATGTAATTTCATCGCAAAAGGTCGCATTCGGTGAATCAGCTAACGCACCTCAGGCTCCTGAATTTGAAGGATATAAGTTTGATAGTTGGTCAGGAAATTACACATCAGTAAGCAATAATATGCTTGTAAAGGCTAAGTATAAGGCAACCTCGTTTGAAAGTGGTACAGGTATAGAGGATAACCCTTATATAATAGCTTCTCAGGAACAGCTTGATTATTTCTCGTATGTAATCAACAATAAAAACGCAGAATACAGTACAGCCTGCTACAAGCTTGCAAATGATATTTATTATAATGATATTACAAGCTTTGAAAGCTGGAGCCAGAACGCTGTTACTGGTGTTATGTATTATCCTGAAAATATCTGGGAGCCTGCTGGAATAAAGTCTGAAAACAGCTCTTACAGCAATTCGTTCAAGGGTAAATTTGATGGTAACGGATACGCTATATATGGTTTGTATGTTAATACAAAAAAAGATTATGTAGGCTTTATAGGCAGTGCAGAAAACGCTGTAATTACTGACCTTGGTATAGAAAAAAGCTTTTTTGCAACAAAGGGTGATTACGCAGGTGCTTTAGTAGGATTATTCAGCAGTATGACAACTGAATCAGAAATATACTGTTGCTATGGCAAAGATAATTACATTAAAGCAAACGGTAATGCTGGTGGCTTTGCAGGACAAATAATGAGTATCAGCTCACGCTCAGCCATTACTATAACAAATTGCTATTCTACCGATAGCTATCTTGAAATAACAGATGACCTTTATCTGGGTGGATTCTCAGGCTTTATACGCAGTAATGGTACAATAAATATTGAAAGATGTTATACTAATAATGTTCTTGCAACAGAGGCTCCGAATCCTAAGCTAGGTCTGTTTAGTGGTGATATTTCAAAATCAGATTCAGCTACTATAATGATTGGCTTTTCATATTGTTTCCAGACAATGATTTTAGATAATTATTATAGTCAATATCCACCACTTGGCACGCCGATAGACACTGTTGTTATATCACAGGTTTCACTTGATTACTTTAATGACAAGAATTGCCTTTTAGAGCTGAAAGATTATACAACAAAGGAAAATCTCCGATATGATAAAAATGCTGTCTGGGTATTTAGCGAAAATGATTTTCCAAGGCTTTATACCGAAGGTGGTAAGTACACTATTGAAATGCATCTTGGAAGCAAGCCGTTTTATGTAGCCTTTCTGAGAGAGGGAGATAAGGTGAAAGTCCCTTTTGTTAATGTGGATTATGGCTATACTGCAACTGGCTGGACAGGAGAAATACCAGAAACTATGCCTGCTAATGATATACTTCTGTTCAATCATGTACAGGAAAACAGCTATACCGTTGATTTTTATGTTGACGACATATTTGTAGAAAGTAAAACCTACTACCAGAATGATGAAATTGAAATACCTATGGCACCTGATGGAGGTAAAGAAATAATATGGCGTGACCTTCCACCTGTAATGCCTAACGAAAATATTAAGGTGTATGGATATACTCCAACCTTAGGTGATGTGAATTGCGACGGTGATATAAACATTTTAGATGTAATAATTGCAATGAAGGGTGTAGTCGATTTATCTGTACTGGATTCTGCTCAAAAGGTAAATGCAGATGTAAATATTGATGGCGTCTTAAATGTAGTTGATGTTATAATGATTCAGAAATTCATTATAGGAGAAATCTCAAGCTTGCAATAAATCTGAATAGCGAGCAGAGCAGAAGACTACAGAAGGATATATTTCAGCTGAGAAATGTCTGATAATAAACTCTGTTAAAAAACAGACTTCTTTATGGCTTGTTTTGCACCACACTTTATACAACAGGCTTGCAGGGTAACAGCCTTGCTGTGGACAGTATTCATTTACAATAAATCAAAAAGCCCTCAGCAAAAGTAACACTACATTACTTTTGCTGAGGGCTTCTGTGCGTGGTTGATTTGACGCTTAAGAAAAATCAGATTGATATAAGCTGTTATTCTAGGATTATTGAATTGTTGTGTACAGAGCTGTATGTACAGTGAAATGATAGCTTGGCTGATGATACTGTTTTATTTCTGATAAGCAGATATAAAACAGATGTGTTTTTGCCTGCTTCATAGCCTTGCTATAACAGCTTGTGAGGTCAGATAAAATCTGCCGGAGAATATTATCTGCTGTTTAAAATTGAAGCAGAAAAACTGTTTTGAAATTAACTACCGGGTTAATCTTTTATTAAATAGAAAAGCATTGTTTTTAATGGGGGCTAAATGATTAAGATGTAAAAAAGCAGAGCTTGGTTCTGTTATGGTTTTATCAACAAATTTTGCCCGTAGCTCGTCTTCATGGTCCCAGAAGTTTACCTCTGATATTAAATTGTTGATGTGATTTTCCCAATACTTGTCTGCTTCAACACCAAAAGGCAGAGAAGAACGGCTGACCTTAGAATACTTTTCCATCAGCTCCCAACGGAGAGAGCTCATTTTCTCTTTAAGAATTTCAGTTCCTTCTTCTCTTGTGAATTTTGTGACATCAAAAGCCTCGTCTAATATGCCATATACATGTTTGCCTTCACGATGAGTTGCAATTACAGCAACAGGAAAGCCAGAAGCTGATGCTATATCATAAAATCCTGAAAATAAACCACTTGTCATTTGGTTTGGAGAATTGTTCCAGGTTGCTTCCGGAAAAATCAAAACACTTGACCCTAAGCTTAAAGCACGAAGCATCTTATCTTTAGAAGCTTTACGACTGCTTTTTTTCAATCTGTCAACTAATATACAGCCGTTTAACCATGCAGATACACCGTCAAACGAATACATCAGCTGAGATAAAGCACCAATCAAAATATAAGATTGCCTTTTTGCAATAATAACTGCATCAACAATATCGTCCTTAAAGCCATGGGTGCTGCAAAAAATAACAGGTCCTTTCGGTAATTTTGCAGAACGAATGATTTTCAGCTTTGTCTTTGTTGTCAAAGGTACTGCAAATCTGACCAAAGGGTTAATTATTTTTCTGATTCTTGTCCCAGTCTTTGAAAGGACTTTTTGGGGATTATCATCTAATAAATATTCTAAAAATCTATTATGCAAAGTTGTTCCCCCCTGAAATAAAAAATGTGCATTCAGCTTTCAAATACAGTGCGAAGCTTTATTTGACTATAACATAAAAACTTATTTATATCAGCATAAATTACAAAAATAATTCTTATTACGAATATAAATTGTCGGGTTTAAGTATATAGTTAAATTATACAACTGTTGCCACCTAAAGTAAAGATATATTTACTATTTTTAAAGCTGGTACTAAATCCGGATAAAAATTCCTTTAGCATTTATTGTGTGACATATCTGTTATAATTCTACAATTCACCTGTAAATTATTTGTATAATTTCTTGATAATTTGTGTGTATATGATATAATTTGTTTTGTGAATTATTAACTTGGATTTTAAATCAGTGAGGAAAATTATGGGTAAAAATTCAGCTTTTTCAGAAGCGTATGCCGATAAATATATCAAAAAGCTAAAGAAGCACAAGAAAAAGACTATTTTAAAATCAGAGCTTGAATCGATTTTTGCAGTTTATTCAGATGGAGAGCTTTTTGAAATAATAAAATTATTGTCAGAGGCTGGATTGCTGTCTGCTGTTAAAAGCTCAAAAACAAATGGTAACAGGGTATATCCGATTTATTTTAAATATAAGGTAGCTGTTCCAGAAGAGAATTATGAAAACGAATTAAAGAGTATATCAGAGCTACACCCTGAATTGTTGAAAAGTGGATATTTGCAGAGTAAGCCACAGGAATTTAAAAAGTATCGTTTGCTGTTGCAAAAGCTGGACAGATATCTTTTTGCAAACAAGGAGAATCCAGAGCCGGTTTCTCGCAAGGAGCGTTCATTTGAAATTTTTGATGAAGAAAAGGTGCTTGATGATAAGGCTTTTTGTGGCCTGCTTAATAAGCTGGGGTTAGATGAAAAATCATTGTTTTTTTATGATACACCTGAGTATTGCTTCAATGATTATATTCCTGAAAAGCTGCCTGAGCTTACATTGTTGATTTGCGAGAATAAGGATATATGGTTTAATATTCGTCGATTGATGTTTGAAAATAACGCAAAAGAAATATTCGGCACACATATTGATGGAGTTGTTTATGGCTGTGGTAATAAAATAAGTGGTAAGGGTGCCTTAACTTTATACAGTCGGTTTATAGGTGTTGATGTGAAATATCTTTACTGGGGAGATATAGACAGAGCAGGGTTGAATATTTACCTGAGTACAATCGAGAATAATCCACAGCTTGATATAACTCTTTTTACTCCTGCCTATGAAGAAATGCTAAGATTATCACAAAACAGAGTGATTCCAGACAGTGATGACCAGCGTGGCGTTGTTAAGGATTATTCTTCTTTGTTTACCTGTGTAAGCGAACAGTTAAGGGCTGATTTTGAAAAAAGCATTGAGGAAAACAAGAGAATTCCACAGGAGATAATATCATACGCTTTTTTAAAAAATAACATGAGGTAATAAATATATGGCTTTAGGTTCAGATATTTCAGAGCTGCTTAGTGGCTTTGAAAAAAGAATGAAATTTATAAATATTGTAAGGTGCTTGCTGGATTATAAATATCCTGATAATATCCGTGCAATGATACCTGATAAAAAAATACTTGATAATATTGTTGTTGCTGTTCTTGTTTTTATCAAGGAAAGAACACTGGGGACAAACCAGCGTTGTACACAATATGATGTGGAGCGTTTTCTGGAGGATTTCTCTGTGATTTTACCCGAGGAATATGATATTGACGCAAAGCTTCTTTCTCGTTACATAATAATAGATGTGCTGCAAAATGGTGGAATTATGAATGAGTTTCTCACCTTTTACAGCTCAACTGAAAGCTTTCAGCCTATGACCATTCGTTTAATAAATGAAGAAAGAGGTGGCTATCATCTGACTGATGACGCCTATGATTTTCTTTTCCGTTCAAAGGAGATTGAATCGGAGCTGGATTATTCTGTAACCCGTTTTAAAATGAAGGAATATATAAGGCGTGAAAATTATGACGAGGCTCTTGACGCAAGCCGTGAGCTTGTAAGCAGAATCCGTAATATGAAAATAAGTATGGATGATTTTTTGCTTCGTTGCAGAGAGGATATTTCCAGAATTACGGTTGACCAATACGAAGCTATTATAGGTCGTATCCGTCATCTTCTTGATGATGAATCCAAGGAGCTTACAGAAATTCAACTGATAGCAAAAGAAAGTGCAATAAAGCTGGAAGATATATTGCGTAGTGGTGTTGGCAGTGAAGAAACAAAAAAGCACAGAATTGCTTTGAATGAGATTATTGAGAATATTTCTCTTACTATAGAAGAACAAAGAATATTGATAAATAAAAAAACATCGCTAAGAGATTCTTATCAGGCTTTGATAAGAGATAATTTTATTATTAATCGTTTTGAGAGATTGAATTTTGAAAAGGATATTATGTCACCACTAAGAACATTAGGAGATTCGCTGGGAGATTCTGCGAAATTTTTATTGTTTATGCTTACAAAGCCTGAATTTGATAAAAAATTCAGCATAGAAAATTTTTATGCTCCACAGGGTAAAATAAATGCCGATGATGTAAAAGAGGGCTTGGACATAACTGAGGAAGAAACAGATATTAACGAGCAGATAGAAATTCGTAATAAAAGATTCAGTAATATATGCTGTTCGTTCTTCAGCTTTATAGCTGATAAAGATAATTTCAGCGTAAGTGAGTTTATCGAAACCCTGTGTATATTAGAGCTTAAAGAATATAGTACAGAAAATGCCTTGCCTAATGTGCTGTTGTCGCTGTTTGCTATGCAGGAGCTTGATATTGAGGCTTGGCATAATAGCGAAAGGTTTGCTGTTGTTCCTAATGGTGAATTTGAGCTTGCGTGGTGTCTTGAAGAAATGCCTGATGAATATTTAAAAATGAAAAAGATTAAGTTTACAGGCTTAGAGAAAAGCTTCAGCTTTTCTGTACAGCAGGATAACGCTGAATATAGAATTGATATGACAGATTTTGATGTAGAGGTGATACGATGAATCGCAGGACTTTAGAATTATTTCATGCTTTGATGAAAAAAGGGTGGATTGACCGTAGAGAGGATAAGTCGATATGGTCATATGTTGATAATGCTGATATTCAGGAGGAGCTGGAGGATTTTAAGGCTGTATTAGGCTTGGATTTCTTTCGTGCAGGTGACAGGTTTTATATGATTCCTACTCAGGAAAATGACCTGTTTTTGAAAAATAATGTGGATTACCGACATGATTTAAAAACCGATAACAGCAGTATCAGAGTGCGTGACCTGTATCTGATGAACTATCTTTCTATTTATCTGATTTATCTTTTCTTTGGAGGAGAGGGAAGTAATCCTTTACGCAGAGATTTTATTCCAAAAGAGGAGCTTGTTTCTGAATTTACCAAGCATTGTCGAAATGTGGAAAAAGCAGCAATTGATGGTGACGATAAAGAAAATGATTACAGCGAAAACTTTATGCTGCTGGCGTCAGCGTGGCTTAGCAAGCTTGATGGCGAAACAACTTCGCAAAAAATTGATACAAGATTTGGTGTTGTAAATAAGATTTTAAACAAATATAAAGCAGACGAGCTGTTTGATGTAGGAGAGGAAGATATAATCAAACCTACACGCAAGCTTAAAGATTTAATGCCTTATTTTTTAAGAAAAGATAGAATAGCTGAAATTCAAAGCTGGATAAAGGAGGGAGAAAACAGTGCCTCAGATAAGCAAGATAAGAATAGTTAACTTTAAATATAACGACGGAAAGCGTCTTATAGCTGATGAGCTTTATGATTTTTCTGACATAGAACAAAATAATGCGATGAATGTACTTGTCAATCTGGCAAATGGTGGAGGTAAGTCAGTGCTTGTACAGCTTATGCTACAGCCACTTGTACCAAGGGCAAAGGTTGCCGGCAGAAGCATAGAAAGCTTTTTCAGCAAGTCTGGTGACCATTGCTTTGTTTTGCTTGAATGGTTAAAGGACAACAGCACAGAAAAGCTGTTAACAGGCATAGCTATGTCAGCAAAGGATAATACTTTAGCAGAGGATGACTCCGAAAGAGGAAGGTCTGTTAAATATTATACCTTTTATTCAAATTATATAGAGTACAATTCACAGTACGATATTATAAATATGCCACTTTCAAAAAAGGAAAACGGTGTATTTGTACCTGCCAGCTTTGACAGCGTAAGAAAGCTGGCAAGAAAAAGCAATGGATTTTTAAATCACTATGCTTCTGAAGATACTCCAAGATGGCGAAAAAAGATTGCTGAATATGGCTTGAGCTTTGATGAATGGAAAATGATAGCAGAGTTAAACTCTGAGGAGGGTGGTTTAAGTAAGTTTTTTGGCAGCTTCAAAACATCAGATAATCTGATTGATGAGCTGTTGATTAAAACAATAGAGAGAAAGCTTACCCAGATACAGACAAAAGAGGATAACTCACTGGTAACAATGCTACGCTCCTATGCAGAGCAGTATGTATCAAAGCAATCTGAAATTGAAAACAAAGAAGTCTATGAATTATTTGTGCAAAGTCTTTCTGAGCTTATGCCAAAAGTAACAAATTTATGTGATTCTGATTATTTGTTGAAGGATTGTACAGGTAATCTGTTTGGACTTTTAAACGCTTTGAACATAAGGCTTGATGAATGTAAAAAATCTCAGGACAAATGTAAAGAAGAAACAGAAAGTCTTCAGGAGCAGGTTATAGGTATTAAGCACGAGAAGGTATCAGCTGAATATTATTGTGCGTCAGATGAATTTGAAGAGGCAGAAAGCTGTTACAATGCAACAGAAGAAAAGCTGAACCATATTAAAGAGCAGTTAAAGGATAAGAATTACGCAAAAACAGTGCTGGAGTGTGCAGGTTATTATAAAAGCTTAGCAGATGTTAAGAGGCAAATAGAAATTATCCAGAATCAGATAGCAGATAAAGAGTCGGGTGCAGATGTTGGTGATGAGTTAGCAAATCTTAAATATTCTGTTTTTGTTAAGGTTTGTGATTTGCTGGAAAAATATATTCCTGAATATGGTGAGCTTAACGCTGAAAAATCAGAGCTGTCAGCTAAGAAGCAAGCAGAGGAAAAGGTGCATAAGGCAGCAAAAGCTGAGCATAAAAAAGCAGAAACAGAATCTATAAGAGCAGAAAGCAATCTGCAAAATGCTAAACAGGAAACCGACAACGAGATGGCACAGCTGGGTGTTGAGATAACAAGAAAATGGTTTGATGGCACCTATGAAGAAAGCGAGCTTCTGGCGTTTAAAACCAATAAAGAGCTGGAGAGAGATGAGCTGATTGCAGAAAAAGAAAAAGCAATCAGAGAGCAAAACGAAATTGAGGAGCAGATAGCTGGAATTCCTCAGAAGTTAGCTGATTTATCAATAAAGCGTACAAGGTGTGCAAGTGAAAAGGAATCTGTTGAAGAAAGGCTGTCAGAATATAGTATAAAAGAAAATCAAGTGAAAAATATATGTGCTGAATATAATCTTGATTTTTCTATGAGGTTTACAAGCTATATCTGTGAAACTCTTGAATCTGAGCAAAGCAATGCTATGGCAAAGCTTACTGAGCTTGAGCGTAAAATTCAGATTTCAAAAGAAGAAATAAATTCAGCCAATAAGGGCTATCTGCATGTGCCTTATTCAGTTATTGAATACCTTAATTCTACGGGTGTAAGATATTCAACCTGTGAAAAATATCTTACAGACCAGATATCCGAGGGGAAAATTACAAACGAAGAATGTCTTGAGCTTTTAAAAAGCTATCCGGCAGTTGCCTATGGTGTTTTGATGGAGCCTAAAGAAAAAGAGCGTTTCTTTACCTTTGAGCGAGAAAAGTGGTTGCCTGCTATGATTCCGTTGTTTACCTATGAACAAATGGCTGAAATATTGAAAAACATCAGTAAGTCTGATGAGGCAATCGCTTTTTATTCAGAGGAATATTTTGCAGATAAGGCAATGTATATTGAGTTGCTTAAGAAAAGACAGAGTGATTTATATAATGAGCAGTCGCTTTGCAAAGCTATAGAAAAAGACTTGAAGAAATATATAGATATTGCAAAGGCATTTGACTATTCAGAGAATTGGGAAAGTCAGCAAAAAGAAATTCTTTGTGGTCTGGAAGAAGCAATCAGGCAGATTGATGAAGAGAAGTTGGCTCTTGAAAAACAGAAGTCATCTTTACAGGCTAAAAAGAATAGCATTGTCAATCAGATTAAGGCTGTTGAAGATAACATAAGAGAAGCACAGCTTGTTTTAAAGGGTATTGATAGAATTAAAAACAGAATAGCTAAAGAAGCAGAGCTGTCTGCACTTTTGCAGAAAGCCATAGATTACGAAGCTACAGCCAAGCAAAGCTTGTCATCAGCTGAAACAAGGCTTGAGTTGCTGATTACAGAAATTGAAGAAACCGACAGAAGACATAAAGAGCTGAAAACCACTATCGATAAGTTAGAGACTATTAAAATAAACATCGGAAAATGCTCAGAGGCTGAATTGATAGATGGGGATTACGAAGAGCTTTATGACAGATATCAGACTATGCAGGATGTATTGAATCGTGAATTGTCTGAATTAAAATATAGGCTTGAAGCTGAAAATCGTAGCAGAAGTGTTTTTCAAAAATTGCTGGATGACAGAGAGCTTGAATTGTCTGAATATGAAAATGTAATATATTCTGTTGAACAGCTTGATAATATAAAGCTGTCTGTAAAGCAGCTGTCAGCAGAGCAAGAGAATATTACAGCTGAATTTAACAGATGCAGTGAAGCAAGGGGAAGAGCCTGTCAACAGCTGCAAACAGCAGAAAAGGCTCTTAGCAATTTTGGTGCACCTCTTGAAAAATCACAGATAGGCACAGGCTTTGATAAGCGTATTGATGAGTTGAATCAAAGAATAATCAGCATTTATGCTCAGAAGGATAAGCTTGCTAAAAAAGAAAGCAGTGTGAATGCAACACTTGAACGCCTGAAAGACCAGATAAGAGAGCTTACTTGTCCGGAAGCTGTACCGGCAATAAAGCTTGAAGAATCAGAGAAAGAGCAGTTTGAGAATCTGATTAAGGAATACAACACAGCCAAAAGTCGTTTTACTGACCTGCACAAAGCTGTATACAGTACCTTGCAGAAGATTAAAGACGAATTCAGAGATACATCATATGTGGTTTGTCAGGCTGTTGAAAGCTTGCAGTCTTTGATTTTAAGCGATAAACGAGGAAACCGTTATTTTACTCTTGCAGAGCATATTGAAATAGCAATAGAAAATTCAAAACGAGAGATTTCACGAATAATGACCAATCTTAAGGATTTTGAAAGTAGCTATGATGATTTAGTAAGACAATGTACATTGCAGGGTGAACGCATATATGATGGATTGCTGCAAATGGCGTCAAGCTCCCGTGTAACTATTTATGAGGGTAAAGGCAAAAAACAGATGATTCGCTTTGATATTCCTGCTGAGGTTGACCCGATTGTTGCCAAAGCATCTATTGCAGATGAAATTGATAAGGGTACAAAGGAATTAGTAGAAATGCTGCTGGATCAATCGTTTACAGATTCTGATAAAACAAAAATGGCAGAGCGTATAGTAGGAAGTAAAAACCTGCTTCGTAAATATATAGGTAAGGATTCTATACGAGTTGAGGCTTATAAAATTGACCAGAATCCACAAAATGCAGGCTACAGAACATGGGAAGAAACACAGGTTAATAATTCAGGTGCAGAAAAATTTGTTGTGTATTTTGCTGTTATTCTGTCACTTATGAATTACACCAGAGGAGATGTAGGTGATATCCGTGATAAGG
Organism: Acutalibacteraceae bacterium; assembly: GCA_036301785.1. Classification (GTDB taxonomy): domain Bacteria; phylum Bacillota; class Clostridia; order Oscillospirales; family Acutalibacteraceae; genus CAG-964. The sequence goes on from JAXJDU010000351.1 coordinate 12,351, forward strand.
ATTTGTGCAGTGCGTTGATTCTGGACAACCCATTCGGAGCAACATCGTCAAAGCATATACTATTGCCTATGTTCGCTATCGCAAAGCATTTCAGAGTTCAGCTGATATGCCTTTCAGACATAAATAAATCCGATGTTGTAAACTGCTTTGATATAGTAATTAAAGCGATAGTCAAAAAGCAATTAATGTCAAATAACGAATTATTAACGCACGAGGGTAACGAGGTTATAGAGCATGGATATTATCGTGCTGAGCAAATAACGCTTTTCTGAAATAACAGCTATAATACAAAGAGTGTTACAGGAATGATTTAACATTTATAGCTGTAATAAATATTAAACCGGTTAATGGTTTGAAAGTTATCAAAATTGAAAAGCTGTCTGAAGTAATGCTGTGTTACTTTTTATGATGGTTTCCATGTATGAATAAATTGACGCTTGTGTTTATTATTTACAATAAAAATACATATACTTAACAAAACAAAACGGCACTTCCGGTTGTGGAAGTGCCGTACAAAGCCCGGCAAAGCCGGGCTTTTTTGCATGAATATGGTAAAACAGGTATGGTGATGATAATCCTGTAAAAAAGTAAATAAAATTTATACCTGCTCAGAAAACCTGAAGCCACCAGCCTTTGAAAAGGCTGGATATGAACTTTACGCTTTTCTCTGTCGAAGTTTGTTATCAGCCCTATAAAATACAAATTATTTTATAGAATTATACATATCAAGCCGTTACAGCCCTCATTTATAA
>JAXJDU010000352.1:0-2753 GCA_036301785.1 Acutalibacteraceae bacterium
GATATATGGCTAACGAAGCTCCATACGATGGTTCTACAACTGTTTATCATTACCTTGAGCTTTTGCGTGATGTTGTTGGTTTTGATACTTTAAAAGAAAAGGTAGTTAATCCTTTAACAGGTAAGAAGATTGCAGCTTACTATGGTTGCCTGCTTCTAAGACCAAATTCTGTAATGCAGATGGATGACCCAGAAAATCCACAGATTATGGAAGACTTTATCCGTGCAATCGGTGCAGAGCCTGTAATTTACTCATACAGAAATGAGTGCTGTGGTGGCTATGTAAGAATGGAAAGCCCAGAATTTGCAACAAAGAAAAGCCAGACAGTAACAGGCAGTGCTAAAAACAACGGGGCAGAGATGATTGTAACAGCTTGCCCACTTTGTAAATATAACCTGGAGAAGAGTGGCTCAGATATTCCTGTAGTTTATTTAACAGAGCTACTTGCAGAGGCTTTAGGTGTAAAGGAGGATACAAATGAATAAGTCAAATGAGTATCTTCAGCAGGAGATAATCCGTGCAAGCGGTGTTAATCCTAAAAAATGTATGCGTTGTGGCAAATGCTCAGCAACATGCCCTGCATATGACGAGATGGAGTATCATCCACATCAGTTTGTATATATGGTAGAAAGTGGAGATATTGAGCCACTTCTAAATTCAGAATCATTATACCGTTGTCTTTCTTGCTTTGCGTGTATCGACAGATGTCCTCGTAGCGTAGAGCCAGCAAAGCTTGTAGAGGCTGTTCGTCTTGCAGCTGTTCGTAAGCAGGGTGCAAACCACCTTAAGGCAGACGATATTCCTGCAATGCTAGACGACGAAATTCCACAGCAGGCATTAGTAAGTGCCTTCAGAAAATACAGTAAGTAAGGAGGAAAAGATAAAATGCAGAGAATTGGTGTTTTTGTATGTTGGTGTGGAAGTAACATTGCTGGTACAGTAGATGTAGAAGCAGTTTCTGAAGCACTTAAAAACGAGCCTGGTGTAGTCTTTTCCACCAACTATCAATATATGTGCTCACAGGCAGGTCAGAATGTAATTAAAGACGCTATCAAAGAGCATAACCTGACAGGTATTGTTGTTTGTTCTTGTTCACCTCGTATGCACGAGGCTACATTCCGTAAAACTGCTGCCGAGGCTGGTCTTAACCCATATATGGTTGAGATTGCAAATATCAGAGAGCAGTGCTCTTGGGTACATAAAGAGATGCCTGTTGGTACGGAAAAAGCTATTATTCTTGGTAAGGCTGCTGTTGCTAAGGTTAACCTTAACACACCACTTACTCCTGGTGAAACTCCAGTAGTAAAGCGTGCTTTGGTTATCGGTGGTGGTATTGCAGGTATTCAGACTGCACTTGATATTGCAGATGCTGGCTTCCCTGTTGATATCGTTGAGAAGAAGCCTACAATCGGTGGTAAGATGGCTCAGATTGATAAGACCTTCCCAACACTTGACTGTGCAGCTTGTATTCTTACACCAAAAATGGTTGATGTAGCACAGAATGATAAAATCCGTATCTTCTCATACAGTGAAGTAACAGATGTAAAGGGCTTTGTTGGTAACTTTGATGTTACTATCAAGAAGAATGCCCGTTTTGTAAATGAAGACGCTTGTACAGGCTGTGGTGCTTGTGTAGAGAAGTGTCCTCAGAAGAAGGTACCAAACGAGTTTAACCTTGGCATGGATAACCGTCATGCTATCTATATTCCATTTGCTCAGGCTGTACCAAAGGTTGCTACAATCGACCCTAACTATTGTACAAAGCTGAAGACTGGTAAGTGTGGCGTTTGTTCAAAGGTTTGTACAGCAGGTGCTATTGATTACACACAGAAGGACGAGTTCATTCAGGAGCAGTACGGTGCAATTGTTGTTGCTACTGGCTTCAATCCAATCAGCATGGATAAGTTTGATGAATTTGCATATAACCAGTCAAAGGATGTTATCACATCTCTTGAGTTTGAGCGTTTAACAAACGCAGCTGGTCCTACAGCTGGTAAGCTTCTTCGTCCATCAGACGGTAAGCACCCTCATACAATCGTATTTGTACAGTGCGTAGGCTCTCGTTGTGACGCTTGTGCAGAAAAGGGTAAGGAGTATTGCTCAAAGATTTGCTGTATGTACACTGCAAAGCACGCAATGCTTACAAGAGATAAGTATCCTGATACAGATGTTTATGTATTCTATATAGATGTAAGAACACCTGGTAAGAACTTTGATGAGTTCTACCGTCGTGCAGTTGAGGACTTTGGTGTTCATTATATTAAGGGTATGGTTGGTAAGGTTTCACCAGAGGGTGATAAGCTAAAGGTTCAGGCTTCTGACCTACTTGCTAACAAACAGCTACATATCGATGCAGACCTAGTTGTACTTGCTGCTGCTATTGAGCCAGACAAGTCTGCACGTCCACTTGCTACAATGCTAACAGCAAGTATGGATACAAACGACTTCTTTACAGAGGCTCATCCAAAGCTAAGACCTGTAGAAAGCCCAACAGCAGGTGTATTTCTATCTGGTGCTTGTCAGGGTCCTAAGGATATTCCAGAGACAGTTTCTCAGGCAAGTGCTGCTGCTTCAAAGGTAATTGGCTTGCTTGTTAAGGATAAGCTAACAAGTAACCCTTGTGTTGCACATTCTAACGAGATGATGTGTAACGGTTGCTCAACTTGTGAAAGAGTATGCCCATATGGTGCTATTACTTATGAAAATAAAGAATTCCGTATGCCAGACAGAACAACTGCAATTCGCAGAGTTGC
>JAXJDU010000353.1:0-10487 GCA_036301785.1 Acutalibacteraceae bacterium
ACCCCACCACCCTTTAAAAAGGGTGGACCTAAACTTTACGCTTTTTTCTATCAAAGTTTGTTATTAACTCGGTAAATTCCAATTTGTCGGTTTGTTAATTCAGATATCAGTGTAATAATTTCAAGAATCAGGGGAGGTTATAAAATGCTTGGTAAAACGCATATGATGGTTGGTATGGCTACAGCACTTGCCTTTACTGCTCCTGATTCGGCAGGTGGGTTGATAGCTGCTATTGTTGGTGGTGCAGTGGGCAGTTCTATAAGTGACATAGATGTAAGCGTAAGCAAGCGTGGTAAAGACGCATTATACACAAGGCTTATAGCTACGGGATTAGTTCCGATAGCGTTGCTGATAGATTTTGTATTTAAGGGTGGAATAGTAAATTATATGATAGAATGCCCTGTAGCAAACAAGGTTATAGGTGTATTGCTTTTTGTTGCGTTGTGTGTTATCGGGAAAATGCATGGGCACAGAGGCTTTACCCATTCATTGCTGGGCTTTGTGCTGTTTTGCGTGTCAGTATCGATTTTCTGCAGGCCTATACTTGTTCCGTTTGCAATTGGCTTTGCTACACATCTTATTCTTGATGTGTTGAATAAAAAGCCGATAAAGCTTTTTTGGCCTGTAAAAAAGGGACTATGCTTTAATCTTTGCTGTGCTGACAAAATGGTTGACAAGCTGTTGTTGCTTGTGGGCAGTGTGGCTACGGTGGTATTTCTTGTTATATCGCTTTCGGTAATGTAGAATAAAAAACATAAAATAATCTAAGGATAAAATACATATTATTATGTGATGAATTATAAAACGGAGAGAATAAATGGATAGAAATTTAAGAGCAGTAGAGCTTGATAAGATTTTAAAAAAGCTGGCAGAAGAAACAGCCTTTGCTGATTCTAAGCAGGCTGCACTGCAGCTTGAGCCAGCTGATGATTTATATACAGTAAACAAATTATTAAAACAGACAGATGATGCATATACCTTAAGTGGAAGATTTGGCAGTCCATCATTTGGTGGAATCTCAAATATTGTAAACAGCCTTAAAAGAGCCGAGGCTGGCGGCTGCCTTACAATGGGTGAGCTTTTAAAGGTTGCCGAGGTTTTGCGTGTTTTAAGAGGCTTGAAGCAGTGGAGAGATAAATCTGCCGGCATTGAAACAGTGCTTGATTCTTATTTCAATGCACTTACACCTAATAAATTTTTAGAAGAAAAGATTTTTACTTCTATTATTTCAGAAGAAGAAATGAGCGACATGGCATCTGTAACCCTGTCTGCGATAAGAAAGAAAATCAAGCAGACCTCTGCAAAGGCAAGAGAAGTGCTTGATAAAATGGTGCGTTCACAAACCTATCAGAAATATCTACAGGACCCGATTGTAACTATCCGTGACGGAAGGTTTGTTGTGCCTGTTAAAGCAGAGTGTAAGGGAGAAATCCCTGGTCTGGTGCACGATACCTCGTCAAGTGGTGCAACTCTTTTTATAGAGCCTATGGGTGCCGTAGAGGCTAATAATGCAGTAAGGGTGCTTAAGTCTAAAGAGGAAGCAGAAATAGAGCGTATTTTGTTTGAGCTTTCTGCCACAGCTGGTGGCTATGCGTCTGATATTATCAACAGCTATTACATTGCAACACAGCTTGATGTAATATTTGCAAAGGCTTCGCTTGCTTATAAAATGAAGGCGAGCATGCCTGTTATGAACGAATCAGGCATAATTAATCTTAAAAAGGCAAGACATCCACTTATAGATAAAGAAAAGGTTGTACCTATAGATGTTTATCTTGGTAAAGGCTTTAACTCGCTTGTAATAACCGGCCCTAATACCGGTGGTAAAACAGTAACGCTGAAAACAATAGGCCTGCTTACTGCTATGGCTATGTGTGGCCTTATGATACCTGCAGCAGACGAAAGTGAGCTGTCTGTGTTTGATAAAATTCTTGTGGATATTGGTGACGAGCAGAGTATAGAGCAGTCGCTGTCTACATTCTCGGCACATATGACTAATATTATAAGAATATTAGAGCAGACCGACGACAAAAGCCTTGTGCTTATAGACGAACTTGGTGCTGGTACTGACCCTGTAGAGGGTGCTGGCCTTGCTATTGCAATACTTGAACAGTTGAGAAATCAGGGTGCTAAGATTGCTTCTACCACACATTATGCCGAACTTAAGGAATACGCTCTTCAAAGTGCATATGTTGAAAATGCCTGCTGTGAGTTTGATGTAGCTACACTACAGCCAACCTATAAGCTTCTTATAGGTGTACCAGGCAGGTCAAACGCCTTTGCTATTTCTGAGCGTTTAGGAATGGATAAGGCTCTGGTTGATAAGGCAAGAAAGCTTGTATCAGACGAAAGCAGAAGATTTGAGGATGTTGTTGAAAAGCTTGAAAGCCAGAGGCAGACTCTTGACGAAAAAATAAAGTATGCTGAGGCAATAACTTTACAGGCTCAAAGGGATAGAGAGAATGTACAGAAGGAAATAGAACAGCTTAAAAAGCAGGCAGAGCATGAGCTTAAAAGGGCAAGGGAAGAGGCTCAGCGAATAACCTCAACCACCCGTGCAACTGCCGATGCACTTATAGAGGAGCTTAGCGACCTTAAACAGCATAAACAGCTTACAGCAGAGGAAAAGGCAAAGCTAAGGGCAGATATTCGCAATATGGAGAATACTGCAGACCCTGTAGAAAAGGCAAAAGAAAATAATTACACATTACCACGAGCACTCAAAAAGGGTGACGATGTTCTGATTTTTGATATTGATAAAAAGGCTGTAGTTATAGAGGAGCCAAAAGGAGATACTGTACTTGTTCAGGCAGGGATTATCAAAACAAAGGTAAAGCTTGATAATTTAAGACTTATTGAGGACAAGAAGAAAACACAGCCACAACGCTCATCAAAGAGAACAGTAAAAAGCAACGCAACAGTCAAGGCTGTTACAGATATAGATTTGCGTGGAATGACAGCAACCGAGGCTATTATGGAGCTTGATATGCAGCTTGATTCTGCAATGCTCTCGGGTATTCATCAGGTTACAATTATCCACGGTAAAGGCACAGGTGTGTTGCGTAAAGAGGTTCACAATTACTTAAAACGCTGTAAGTATGTAAAAACCTACAGACTAGGTGTTTTTGGTGAAGGTGAAGCAGGTGTTACTATCGCCGAATTAAAATAAGAAGAGGAGCTGGATTTATGAGTAAATCGGGTAAAGTGTTATGGGTTGTTGTAGTTGTATTATTTTTAATAATAGCAGTATTTGGAGGTATTGGCGTTTATCTTTACACTATGGTTACAGACGCGTCTGAGTCACCAAAGCTTTACACCACAGCTTCTACATCAATATACGAGCCTATGGTAAGGTCTATATTGCTTGGAGATGAAGAAACAATAACAGATGCTGATGTTAATGGCATTATAAGAAAGATAACCGACGAAAAGCTTAGTGCGTACGGTAATCCTAATACCAGTAGTGCTGCAGCTGTTAATGGTATAGCAGTATATATGCAGGGCAGAGAAAAGGTTAAGGTTTATGCAAAAATAAACTTCAAGGATATAGATATGATTTTCTCGGCAGATGCAAGAATTAAGCTTGATGTAAATAAGAAGGTATTTACAATTGATGTAAGCAATACAAAGCTTGGAAAGCTGAGTATACCGGCAGAATGGATAATGTCAAAGGTTGAGCCATCAATAGAAAGCATAGGCGAAACCGTAAAGGTTGAAGGAACAACGGTTACTGTTCCATCTGAATATAAATTTGTATTCATGGAAGAGGAGGTTGAGCTACATATCGAAAAGCTTGGTATACTGAACGGTAAGGCTGTTATACAGACAAACAGTGCAATGGATATGGTAACAAAGCTTGTAGATAGATTTGTTAACGACCTGCTTGATTCTTAATTGCTGGAATCTGATAAAAGAATAAAAGCTGAAAGCTTGTATAATCCCCATGAAGTGGTTTTTGAAAAATTCAAAAACACTTTAAGGGGATTGTTTGTTTTTTACTGGATTTTTTTATACCGTTATAAATTATCAAAAAAATTGAGCAGATTTTCTGCTTAATAAACGCCTGACCACAGCAAGACCCGTGCTTTTTGATTACACAGTATGAGGTGTAATGTGAAATGTGCTGAAAGGCTTATGTGTTTTTTGATATGTTTATTATTAAAATGGCAAATCTGCTATAAAGGCTTTTTTACTGGAAAAAATGTGTTATAATATAATTGATAGTAGCTATCGCTGTCAACTATAATGAGAAAGTAAGGAGAACTTTTAGTATTAATAATACTCGTAGCGTTTGTGGAGCTTTTCAAGTTTGTGAAATTGCCTTTGCAACAGGCTGTTTACAAAGCTTTTGTCAGTATAAAGCTTTTACAGGCGGCTGCAATTAATGTATAATGAGTGTAATATGAATAAGAGTGATGTTGATATGGATAGCGATATTGATATCACAGCAACAAATAAGTTACAAGGTTTTTAGGGTTTAAAAATCAGCTAAGGATATAACAGGTCGATTTTGACATTGTAACAAAAAGTAGTTTTAAGGAGGAATTTAGTTGAAAAGAAAACTTAAAAATACAAAGAAAACACTGGGTGCATTTCTTTGTGTGCCATTGGTATTCTCTTGCGTACCAATGGCAGCTATATCAGCAAGTGCTATAGGAGCAGAAAATTTAAAGGTTGCCATTGATACTGGTACACAGATAACACTGAAAGACGCAGACACAGACGGATACTATGACATTCGCACAGCAGATGAGCTTTATGCCTTTGCTTACGCTGTTAACGGTGGTAAAACCTCTATTAATGCTGAGCTTAAAGCAGATATTGTTGTAAACAAGGGTGTAATGTCATCTGCTACTGACAGTACGGCAGTAAGAGCATGGATACCGGTTGGCAGCAAGGATAAGCAATACAATGGTATATTCAGTGGTGATAACCATACTGTATCTGGCTTGTATTTCAATAACTGGTCAGCAAGTGGTGCAGGCTTGTTTGGATATCTTGGCAGCACAGCTAATGTAAAGCATGTGGGTGTTATAAACTCTTATTTCTGTGGTGGTTATATTGGTAGTATAGTTGGCACGAATTCTGGTACAATAACAAACTGCCACAGTATAAGCAATGTTATTGGTAACAGCTATGCAGGTGGTATAGCTGGCGAAAATACGGGTACAATAACAAACTGCCACAACACAGGTAATGTAAGTGGTATTGAATATGCAGGTGCTGTTGCTGGCTGTAACAGTGGTACAATAACAAACAGCTACAACAAGGGTACTGTTTATGCTGACAATTATGTAGGTGGTATTTCTGGTATTGACAATGGCAAAATAACAAATAGCTACAATACAGGCTATGTCAGTGGTATAGATTATGTAGGTGGCATTGTTGGCTTTGGTGCCGGCACAATAACAAACAGCTATAACATAGGCGAGCTTAGCTGTGTCTATGATTATATAGGTGGTATTGCTGGTTGTAATGTTAGTGGAACAATTGCAAATTGCCACAACAAAGGCGCAGTCAAGGGTGGCGATTATGTAAATGTTGGTGGTGTTGTTGGTAGTAACAACAACATAATCACAAACTGCTATAACACAGGTGATGTTACCGCAAATTATCATGCAGGTGGTGTTTGTGGTAATAACGAGGGTACAATAACAAACAGCTATAACAAAGGAGCAGTCAAAGCTGGTTCAGCATATGTAAGTGGTATTGCTGTTTATAACTATGGTACAATTCAAAACTGCTATAACACAGGTGCAGGCAGAAATTCTGTTGCAATTGGCGTTGTTTCTGCTAACTATGGCAAAATCACAAACTGCTACTACCTGGCAAACAGCGAAAAGGATGCATTTGACGGTACAGCCTTTAAAACCGATGCACAGTTTAAATCGGGTGAGGTTGCATATCTGTTGCAGCAGGGTGTTACAGCAGACGGTGGAGAAGCACCAAAAATCTGGGGTCAGAAAATCGGCACAGATGATTCTCCTGTTATCGGAGGCGACAAGATTTACACCGGTTACAAGGATTGCCATTCAATTTCAAAGTCCTATGCAAACAAAGAGCTTTACGCAGAGGTTCCTAATCACAGCTATCAGAATGGCGTGTGTACAATATGTGGTAACAACGCAAGTACACTTGTTTCAGTCATCGGTGACATTGCAATAGCACTTGAGAAAACTGAGGAGAATATCTACACAGGAGTTGTAGAGCTGCAGGCTGGTACATATAATTTTAATGTTGAAGACCGTGGCACAAAATTAGGTATGAACTATACCTATACAGATACTGCTACAATCAACTATTCAGCAGGCTATAAGGCACCATCAAAGCTTATTGCTAATGGTGGCAGATATACATTTACCTATAACGCTTCATCAAAGGTTCTGAAAATCGAGTACAAAAACTTTAATGATATAGTTGAGCTGTACGGTGATATCCATGTTGAGCTTGTAAGAACATCAAAAAACAGCACAGTTTACACTGGCTCTGCAAGAATAGATGCAGGCTCATACAAGTTTAAGATTAATGACCAGGGAACAAAAATGGGCTTTGGATTTGTGTTTAACGATGTTGTATATGGTGTTCAATATAGTGAAGCTTATTCTTCATCAACAACCTTTAATGCAACAGGTGGTATTTATTCAGTATCATACGATACTGCTACAAACAAGCTTACATTCAAGCACGCTCCAAAGGGCTTAGGTGATGTAAGAGTATTCGGCGATATCGACCTGCCTCTTGCAAGACAGGGTAACAATGTTTACTCAGCAGCAACAACACTGGATGTTGGTTCATATCAGTTCAGAGTTGACTCACTGGGTACAACAGTATGTAACGGTTATGAATTTACAAACGGAATGAACGGTGTAGAGTACAAAGCAGAGTGGAAAGGTGCAACAACCCTGAAGGTAACATCAAAGCAGAAGTTTACATTTATCTTTGACGCTGACACAAACAGAATTAAGGTTCTGGGCTCACCAATCGATGCAACAAAGGTGTTGGTTGCATTTGAAGATTCAAATCTTGAGCTGAGGAGCAGTGATGGTGTGAACTACGCAGCTACAATAAAGCTGAACGCTGGTACATATGTATTCAGAATGGATGAATTTGGTGTAACAATGGGCTATGGTGGCACATATAACGATAAAATCAATGGTATTACATACGATTCTAAATTCTCATCAGCTACTACATTTGTAGCAACAGGAGGTACCTATAAATTCTCTTACAATGTTGATACAAACAGACTAAGAGTTGTTAAGGTTGATTAATTCATAGACGAATATAATACGAGATGACTAAGAATAGCCGGCAAAAGCTCTGTAAAAAGCTTTTGCCGGCTATAAATATAAGCAGCTATAGCTATATAGCTCAGGATTTCCCTTGTGCGTTTGTACAGGGGATTTTCTTTTTTTGATAAAAAGCAATAGAATATCAATTGAATATTCTATATCTGAATTTGTAGAAAAGCTGTGGTATTTATTGTAAAATTAAAGTGTATGACTATATACAAATCTTAAACGAGGAGTGGTTATTATTAAAAGAATAGCTAAAAGAGCTTGTGCCACGCTTCTGGCTTCAACAATATTGACATCAATGCTTTCACTTTCGTCAATATCAGCAGTTGCAGCAGAAGCAAATACACAGGCAGAAGAAAAAGCCGTGACACAAAGTACAGCACAGTCTAAATATGCCGGCTATGCAACAGGCGACCTTACACCAAGAAGAAGTGAGTATCCTGAGGATGCAGTGGTTATCAGAACAGAGAGTGATTATTACAATGCTGTATATGGTAACTCTGAAAAGGACAGAGCGGTTATGCCTTTACCAGAAAGCTGTGACAACAGTACAAGCAAGTATTTTCCACCTGTAAACAGTCAGGGTGCAATAGGCTCATGTGTTTGCTGGGCACAGGTTTATTATCAGTATTCTTACACTGTTAATCAAATGCTTAACAGAGAAGCAACCTATGAGAATTCTTTTTCTCCTAAGTTTGCATACAATCTGGTAAACGGTGGATATGATTCAGGTTCGGCAGACGATGCTGTTTATGATCTTCTTAAAAATATCGGTGCTCCATCTTTAGAAAGCGTACCTTACGATAACAACTGGCTTACATGGTCGTTTGATGAAAGTGCGTGGTCAGAGGCAGGAAAGTACAGACTGAAATCACACCAGTTTATAGAGTTACCAAAAACAATGCAGTTTGTTACAAGTGCAGACGACAGTGACCTTGACGCAGTAAAGGCAGCACTTGCAAATGGTGATGTTTTATCATACTCTACCTGTATTGGCTCATGGAAATATTCAACCCTTAAGAGCAATCCTGATGCACCTGAAAACGATAAGTTTAGTGGACAAGAGGTAGTATTGTGGCAGGAGGGTATTCAGGGTGGCCACCGAATGGCGATAGTCGGCTATAACGATAATATCTGGACAGATATCAACGACAATAACAAGGTTGACGATGGCGAAATGGGTGCGTTCAAAATAGTAAACTCATGGGGTACAAATGTTCATAATCAGGGTTTTGCATGGGTTGCTTACGATGCATTGAATATAATCTCGGTAGTAGATGGTATTGATGTTGCACCTGAAAGAAGAAGCATTATTTACGGTATAGAGAGAATAGAGGTTGAAAGAAAATCAGCAGAATCAAATATTTTTCTTAAGTATACAGTAAATTCAGCAACAAGAACAAAAACACCTATAAAGCTTCTTGTCGAAAAATCTAACACAAAATCAGAGTATTATCTTACACCATATAATCTTACATATGATAATAATCTGACAGGCAGAGAGTATTCATATGGTGGCTCATATTATGCTGCAGACGCTATATTTTATGCAGACCTTTCAGAGCATTTACCAGAGCTGAACTCTGATAATATTTCTGATTATTCTATTTCGGTATCCTTTGCAGATACACAGGCCGACACAGAGCCTCTTACAGTGAAAAGCCTTGAGCTGGTTGACGCTGGCAGCAACACAATATATAGGCCAGAAAACTTCGTTCCATTTTCACTTGACGGTGACGAAAAGATTGTAGATATAATAAAATCTACCGAGAGAGCTGCAATAGTTTATTACAATGGCTATTATACTCCTAATATCGAGTACAAAACCCAGAACGGCAGCTGGACACCTGCTCCTGGCTATGAGATGGAGCTGAGCTGTGATGTTGATGAGTATACACACAAGTATGTAATACCTCTTGCAGAAAACGAGGATTCAGCTGTAGTTCGTTTCAATGACGGCAAGGGTAGCTATGATAGCAACAACAATAACAATTATACTGCTTACGAGGGCTTGAATTACTTTAAAACTTCAGGTTTGCCTCCGATAGAAATGAAGCTGTCATATGAATCAAGTATGCCTGATGATAATGTTGTTAATATGGACTCCTTTCATATTATTACACTTATACCAGAGGGTGGCTTTGCACCTTATAAGTATAAATATTCCAGATTAGATGTAGAAAACGGATATTTCTTTGAAAGTGAGTTTAAAAGCGAAAGTGACAGCAACAGAATAAGCTTGGTGGGCTTTTACTCCAGTGCGTATGTCTATACCTTTACCGTAGAGGACAGATTAGGTAATCAGGCAACCGTTACAGTCGATATTACTGTTGAAGACCTGCAAACAGGCGTTGAGTATTTCAAGATAAATGACGGCAACGAGGTATATGTAGGCGACCAGCCTATTTTCGAGATTTTAACAAAGAACGAAAAGGGCAACTTTGGTACATCTGAATATCTGATTGATGTTTACAACCACGATACAGGTGAGCGTTCTTCATATCTGCCATATCAGCTTGAAAGAGTTTATAAAAACAAGCTAAGTATTGATCAGGCAAAAGTGTATACAAAATGGAAGGCAGAAAAAGCTGGAAACTACACTGCATATATAACAATCAAAGATATGACAGGTAAGCAGACAACCAGCTCGGTTGACTTCAAGGTTTTAAAGTCAACTGCTATCGAGATAGACAGCTTCAGTGTATCACCTGCAGGTAAGAGTGGCGTATATGAGAAGGTTACAATGACAGCAGACGCAACTGGTGGCACAGGTGCTCTGGAGTATAAATTCTCATATAAAAAGGATGGCAAAGAATATATAATTCAGGACTATTCAGAAAAGAATACAGCAACAATAGAATTCGGTGAAAATACTGGTGAATATGAGTTAACAGTGAGTGTTAAGGATTCATCAGGCAAGGAAGTAAGCAAGAAAAAGAGCTTTACAGTTTTACCAACTATTTTTAAGGAAATTTCATTCAGTCGAGCTACAGCTAAAAAGGGTCAGACAGTACAGATAATTCCTGTAATAGAGAATGAGGCCTCTGTAATTAAGCCAGAGCACTACAGATACACAGTAGAAAAGAACGGTGTAAGCAAAAAGCTTACAGCTTCATCAGACAAAACAGCAAGCTGGACACCTGCAGAGGAAGGTGAGTATACAATTACAGTTGAGGTAATATACAATAA
>JAXJDU010000354.1:0-2160 GCA_036301785.1 Acutalibacteraceae bacterium
ACCCCACCACCCTTTAAAAAGGGTGGACCTAAACTTTACGCTTTTTTCTATCAAAGTTTGTTATTAACTCGGTAAATTCCAATTTATCTTCCTCTTTTTCACACAACAAAAACTCCCATTCAAGCTATTGCCTGAATGGGAGTTAATTTTATATGTATTTATACAAAGCTTGACAAGGCTGAAAATTAGTCAGCGTACTTGTCCTCGCCACCCCAAGAATACATCTTTCTTAGCTCCTCACCTACAGCCTCTAGCTGATGTGAAGCTTCGATTCTTCTTGTTGAGTTGAAGTGTGCTCTACCGTTCTTGTTCTCAGCAATCCACTTAGAAGCAAATGTACCGTCCTGAATCTCCTCAAGAACCTTCTTCATTTCCTTCTTTGTTTCCTCTGTGATCAGACGCTTACCTGTCTCGTAGTCACCAAACTCAGCTGTGTCAGAAATTGAATATCTCATCTTTGAGAAACCACCGCTGTAGATTAGGTCTACGATCAGCTTCATCTCGTGGATACACTCGAAGTAAGCGTTCTCTGGTGCATAACCAGCCTCTACTAGAGTCTCGAAACCAGCCTTCATAAGAGCTGTAACACCACCACATAGAACAGCCTGCTCACCAAATAGGTCAGTTTCTGTCTCTGCCTTGAATGTTGTCTCTAGTACACCTGCTCTGCTACCACCAATACCAGCAGCGTAAGCAAGACCCATATCTGTAGCCTTACCTGTAGCATCCTGATATACAGCGATCAGACAAGGTACACCCTTACCCTCTACATACTCACTTCTTACTGTGTGACCAGGACCCTTTGGAGCGATCATGAATACGTCAACATCAGCTGGTGGAATAATCTGCTGATAGTGAATGTTAAAGCCGTGAGCAAATGCAAGTGCCTTACCTGCTGTCAGGTTTGGCTCGATATCGTTCTTATATAGAGCAGCCTGTCTCTCGTCGTTGATAAGAATCATGATGATGTCTGCATTCTTAGCAGCATCTGCAGCTGTCATAACCTTCAGGCCAGCCTTCTCAGCTCTTGCCCAGCTCTTTGAACCCTCGTATAGACCTACGATTACATCTACACCACTCTCGTGTAGGTTTAGTGCGTGAGCGTGACCCTGGCTACCGTAACCAATGATAGCTACTGTTTTGTCGTTTAAAAGACTTAGATTACAGTCTTCCTGATAATAAATTTTTGCCATTGCAATACTTCCTCCTTATGCCATAAAATGTGGCTATTTAATATAATACATCATAAAAATGATTATGTCAATTATTTACCTGATATACTGCCCTTTTCTACTGCTACCACACCAGTTCTTATAATCTCTTTAATACCGTATGGCTTCAGCAGATTATTAAGTGTTTCGATATTGTCAGATGTGTCTGCCATTTCAAGTGTAATTGAAGCAACACTGACATCAATAATCTTTGCACCCATAAGCTCTGCAATTTTTACAATTTCAAGTCTGTTGGTTGTATTACACTTAACCTTTAAAAGTGCAAGCTCTCGGCTGATATATGTATTCTCCTTTAAAAGCTTAACCTCTATAACAGGAATAAGCTTGCTAACCTGCTTTTGAATCTGCTCGGCTACATATTCGTCGCCGTCAGCTACTATTGTAATTCTGGATATATTTGAATCGGCTGTAACACCAACAGCAAGACTGTCTATATTAAAGCCTCGTCTTGAAAAAAGACCTGTAATTTTACTAAGAACACCTGCCTGATTTTCAACAAGCATATAAATAGTATGTTTCATAATAAAGCCCTCCCGTTAGATTAAACAGACGGTGTGTCTGGGCTTACCTTACACACCAGGATAAACGCCTTGTCAGAGTTCACCATCTTTTCAGCGTACATTTCTGCTTCTTCGTTAGATGTAGCATAAGCTGACTCTATATTGTAAGCCTCTGCAATCTTCATGAAGTTTGGTGTTTCTTCATCAAGGAAGGTAGCAGTATAATGAGCGTTGTAGTGGTTTTTCTGCAGCTCACGAACCATACCAAGTCTGTCATTACGCATAATGATTATTTTTACATTCAGGTGATTCTGTGCTATTGTACCCAGCTCGTTCATACCCATCTGGAAAGAACCATCACCACATACAGCAACAACCTGTCTGTCTGGTCTTGCAAACTTTGCACCCATAGCAGCAGGCACAGAGTA
>JAXJDU010000355.1:0-12077 GCA_036301785.1 Acutalibacteraceae bacterium
TAGTCAAACTGCATTTGGCTGGAATTTGTTTTTGCGTTGGGGTAATTCCATTTTGGTTGGTGCGTATCTTGAGTGACTGCGTAGCAGACACTCAAGCGTAAAGTTTAGGTCCACCCTTTTTAAAGGGTGGTGGGGTGCAGGGGCAAAGCCCCTGCTTAATCTTGTTGCTCCTGCTTTTTGCTTGCTTCAGAAAGCTCTGTCACAGCGTCAACAATATCCTGTGCGTATCTTACACAAGAAAGATATTGTGTCTGGTTTGTTTCGTTGATAATAAATTTATTGATTCGCATATTAATTTCAGAAAAGCAAGGATGGTTAACCTTGATAACAACATAAAACCAATATCCATAAAGAGGCCACAGATTTTTTCTGTTGAAAAATTTTACAACACGGTTAGTTGAAATAGCAGTGTTTTCCTTGTACTGATTTAAAAGCTCTTTTTTTCTAACAGATATAACATCTGTTATCTGCGACAGATAGAAAATATCAGGGTTTTCGTTTTTTAAATGCTTACCAGTATCAAGTACCCATGTATTATGCTTTTCGTCTATTTTTAAAATTTCATATTCACCAAGAATAAGTGTAGGCTTAAAATCTGTAAGCATTTTACTGTTTTTGTTTCGTTTGCGATATTCAAGATGTTTTTTTATTTCATCAGCAGTGATTTCGTCATAGTCCTCTAAATGCTCACTGCATTTTTTTGCACAGTCGCTACATAAAAAACCATCGTTAAGTCTTATTCTTGTAAGAACACTTGCTTTGTCTTTGCATACAACACAATTTTTTTTCATAATTATCAGTCCTGTTTTATTAAGAATCTTTGGATTGGCTTATTCTGTATAAAGGCTTCTTAAAAGTGCAATCTCTTTTGCGTAGCCGTCCAAGTCGTTTGGTGTTTCCAGCTCAAATGGAAGGTGTTTAAGCTGTGGGTGGTTGATAATTCTTGCTATTGCGTCCAGTCCAAGATTACCGTTGCCGATTGTTTCGTGACGGTCCTTGTGGCTTTCAAAAGCGTTTTTGCTGTCGTTCAGATGAATAGCATAAAGCTTGTCTAATCCGATTACTCTGTCGAATTCATCAATAACCTCGTCAAGCTTATTAACTACATCATAGCCAGCGTCCCATATATGACAGGTGTCAAGGCATACACCCATTTTGTCGCTAAGCTCTGTTCGGTCAAGTATAGTTTTAATCTCCTCAAAGCTTCTGCCAACCTCGCTGCCTTTGCCAGCCATTGTTTCAAGCAGAACCTTTGTAGTTTGCTCTGGCTTCAGTATGCTGTTAAGCATTTCTACAATGTAATCAATTCCAACCTCAACACCCTGCTTTACATGACTGCCAGGGTGGAAGTTATAGTAGTTGCCAGGTATAAGCTCCATACGCCTTATGTCGTCTTCCATTGTGATTTTAGCAAGCTCACGGATTTTAGGGTCGGCAGAGCAAGCGTTGAGTGTGTATGGTGCATGTGCAACAATAGGTGCAAAGCTTTTGTCACTTATGAATTCTAAGAATTTTTCAATATCCTTAAGGTCAATATCTTTAGCCTTGAAGCCTCTTGGGTTGCGTGTAAAAAACTGAAATGTGTTTGCGTTTATAGAAACAGCCTCTTTTGCCATGTGTAAATATCCCTTAGAGGCAGACAAATGACAGCCGATGTTAAGCATAAAAAATACCTCGCTTTACTGTGATATAAAAAATATTGTATCGTTATATATTATATAGTATATCATAATCGTTATTTCTTAACAACTGTTTTTGACACCTGTAAATTCTTTATTGTCTATGTTTAGCGTTATAAGCAGATATATATAATGAATCGCCTTGCTGAATAAGGCTTTATAGAGAATATCTTGCATGATAATCTTGACTGATAAGATATAGTAGTATATTATATTATCGTCCTGTTAGTCAGGAAATATTTTACAGAGGAGAAACAAGAGATGAAGAAAATCACAAATCTGTTCTCAGAAATTTTGCCTGCGAATTACAAGGGTGTTTATGTCAAGATTATTAGCAGCGATTATTGATTGTACAATAGTTTTTACTATTTCGTTTATTGTGTGTGCTTTTGTGTTTACAACTGTTTTTAAGGAAAATTTTAATCAGCAGGCAGCACCGTTTATTTCAATGCATATTCTGTTAAATCCTGTTTCGTTTGTCACACAATTAATATCATTTCCAGAGGCATACGGTAATGTGTATGCTTTGATTGTAGTTATGATTGTAACATCAGTTATCGAAATATTTTATTATTCTTTATTTGAGTTATCTCCAATACGAAGAACACCAGGATTCATGCTTGCAAAAATTTATATTTGCTATGATGATAATAAGAATATAGCTTTACGCATTATTCTGAGAAATATTTTAAAGCTTCTTTCAAGGTGCGTTTGGGGTATTCCGTTTTTTATTTCTCTGTTTAATAAAAAAGGGAAGACTATATATGATTTGTGTGCTGATGTATATATCTTAATAAAAGAGTAGAATCTGAAAGAAAAACAGAAATATCTGTAGCTTCAGGAATAAAAACGCAGGCAGGTAAATCTCAAACCAGACAAAGGCGTTATGCTTTTGTCTGGTTTGTTTTTTCTATAGTCAGCAAAAGGGGATAGTTTATTTATATATTGGTGTTGATTTATAGGTTAAAATAGTATATTATAAGCTTACTGATTAACTTAGACAGGAGTGCATATAATATGAATTTAGCTGCATGTATAGTTGGTATAATCAATACAGTGCTGTGGTTGCTGTCAACGCTGGGCTCAAAGTCTGTTTTGCCTGTATCGTATGATACACAGTGTGTGATTACTGAATTTATGTCAGAGTATTTTGGCTGGTATTTTGAGCATAGAATAGGCCAAGTAATATCATTGATTATGATATTGGTGATGGTGTTTAATCTTGTGCATAGTTTAATCAGGAAAAAGAAAAACACAAAGAAAGCAATTATATATTTTATAGTTGGCTTTGTTTTGAATTTTGTATGGGTAATGGATTATTGCTTTTTATGGTTTGTGTAATAAAATAAAACCCAAAAGCTATAACAGGGTTATCGCATAGGAGGTTAATATGAGAAAGAAAATTTTTACATCAATAATTCTTGTTGCTTCAGTGGTCTTGGTTACTGTTTTGGTTTATCAGTTAACATACGACAGGGAATCAGCAATAATTGAATATTTAGAAAATAGATACAATCAGAAGTTTACAGTGATTTCAAAATCAGAAACTACAAATGATGATTATAAATATGCATATAATGTTTCGTCTGAGAGTAACAACAATGTGATTTTTACAGCTGGACAGAAAAAATCACAGCATATATTTCCTTTTATTCCTCCAGTAAAGGATAAAGTGTTTTTTGATGACTATTTTGAACAATCCAAAAGCTATGTTGTGTCTGAGGCTTTAGAGCAAAATACTTTTAATTTAGAAAATGAAAAAAATATTAATCTTTTAGTAGATGAAATATATACATATATGGAAGAAATTAATCTGTCACTAAGTGAAATGGGCTTTGCTACTACCAAATACACCTGCTCAATCGAGGCTTTTGTGTCAGTGGATAACAGGGTAGAGGAAGTATCGTTTTATATATTGGATAAGTCAGCGATATATAATCAATTACAGCAACTGTGCCGTTGATATAATTGAATAGCACAATAACAGGCATAATGAGGTGTTTACTATGAAATCTCCTGCTAAAAAGGTGATATTGATAGTGCTGGGTAGTATTATAGGGTTTATGCTGATAATAGCTTTATTTGTAATAGCAAACCAATATATAATTACAACCAGCGAATATACATTTGAAAGTGACAGAGCTACAAGTGAAGTTAAAATTGCAGTAATAAGCGATTTACACAATATGAATTTTTTAAATAAAAATAAGGTAATTGCAGATAAAATAGAAACAGGTAACCCTGACCTTATAGCAATAGTGGGTGATATGATAGACGGCAGTACAGACAATGCTGAAAATACACTGAATGCTATTACACCACTGCCAGATATTGCACCAACCTATTATTGCATTGGCAACAGTGAAAAATTATTTTCTGACTATGATAATTATATAAAAACTGTTCAGGAAGCAGGCGTTACTGTGCTTGATGATAAGGTAGACAGAGTGAATATAAACGGTAACGATATTACACTGCTGGGACTTTCATCATATAGCTTTGGCGATGTGGAAAACCCTGCGTATACAGCACTTGTAAAGGAGCTTTGTGAAAACGATACATTAAGGATTCTTTTGTGTCATTACCCTGAGTACAGCCAGTGGTTTTTTGGCAGAGACCTTTACTACGAATTTGACTTCGAGCTTATGCTGAGTGGACATACACATGGTGGACTTGTAAGATTGCCGAAGTGGGGTGCTGTATTTGCACCACAGCAGGGCTGGTTTCCGGAGTATTCAAAGGGCCTTTATTATGTTGATAGAGATAATAAAAACCCATACCATATGCTTGTAACAGCAGGCTTGGGTCCGGATAAACGCTTTGTAAGATTAAACAACTTCCCGGAAGTTTCGTTTGTTACAATAAAACCAGAGAAATAAAAAAATATACAATTTGCTTTGCTGTTAAATTGTCTTATTTGTAAAAATATAGAAAACCCTGTGTTTTTGTTGACAAAAAAAGTCGTGTTATGTATAATATTAATGAATTAAATAAGCTACCAACTTATCAAGAGTGACTGAGGGACAGGCCCTGAGAAGTCCGGCAACCTGCATTTTGTAAGGTGCTAAATCCTGCGGTTAACCCGAAAGATGAGATTTTTTATAAGCCTTTCGGTGTGCCGGGAGGCTTTTTTGTGCGTTAATTTTCTGTGTTATGGAGTGATGAATGTGGAATGGCTTAATCTGTTTGGTATCTTTTTTGTGGTTATAATTATGGTGCCTAATATTATCTTTGCTATAAAATGCAAGGATAGCTTTGAAAATAAATTCAAGAACAGGCTTGTTGAGCTTCTTGAGCAGATTGGCAGATATGGCTGTATGTGCTTTATGATTTTCAATATTCCAGGCACAGGCTTTGGCTTTTCATCAAATGAAGCCTTTGCGTTGTATCTTATAATTAATGCCTGCCTTGTGTTTGCCTATTGTGTTATATGGGCAATCTGCTTTAAAAAGGACAATATGTTCAAGGCTGTGTCACTGTCGGTAATACCATCGGTGGTGTTTTTATTCAGTGGTATTATGAGTCATCATGTGCTTCTTATAATATCTGCACTTATATTTGCACCAATGCATATTTTAATAAGCTGTAAAAATGTAAGTAAATAAATTATTTTATTCATATTGAAAGTTTCAGAAAAACGAAAGGAAGAAAAATTATGGTTAAACACTTTTTTACATCAGAGTCAGTAACTGAAGGTCACCCAGATAAGGTTTGCGACCAGATTTCAGACGCAGTGCTTGACGCTGTACTTGCACAGGACGAGAATTCTCATGTAGCCTGCGAAACAACTGTTACAACAGGTATGGTTCATATAATGGGTGAAATCACAACTAATGCTACAGTAGATATTACTGCAATAGCAAGAGAGGTTATAAAGGGTATCGGGTACGATAACAGCGAATGTGGCTTTGACGGCAACAACTGTGCTGTTTTAACATCACTTGACGCTCAATCTGCTGATATTGCTATGGGTGTAAACGAAAGCTTCGAGCTTAAAGATGGCGAGCAGGACGCTTACAACCAGATTGGTGCCGGTGACCAGGGTATGATGTTTGGTTACGCTTGTGACGAAACACCAGAGCTTATGCCTGCTGCTATTTCTTATGCACATAAGCTTGCAAAGCAGCTTACAGCTGTTCGTAAAAATGGCACATTGGCTTATTTAAGACCAGACGGTAAAACTCAGGTAACAGTAGAGTATAACGATGATGAAATCGTAAGAATTGATACAATCGTTGTATCAACACAGCATGACGAAACTGTTACACTGGAGCAGATTCGCAAGGATATCAAGGAATATGTAATCGACGCAATTATTCCTGCTGATTTAATAGATGAGCAGACAAAGCTGTTTATTAACCCAACAGGCAGATTTGTTATTGGTGGCCCAGTAGGTGACAGTGGCTTGACAGGCAGAAAGATTATTGTTGATACATACGGTGGCTTTGCAAGACACGGTGGTGGTGCATTCAGTGGTAAAGACCCAACAAAGGTAGACCGTAGTGCAGCATACGCAGCAAGATATGTTGCAAAGAATGTAGTAGGTGCTGGCATTGCTAAAAAGTGCGAGGTTCAGCTTGCTTATGCAATCGGTGTTGCTAAGCCTGTATCTGTTTTTGTTGATTCATTCGGCACATCTCAGTATACTAACGAAGAGCTTGCAAACGCTGTAAACAAGGTGTTCGATTTGCGTCCAGCTGCTATTATCGAGAATCTTAACCTTCGTCATACAAAGTATCAGCCAACAGCTGCTTATGGTCATATGGGCAGAGAAGATCTTGATGTTGCATGGGAGAAGCTTGACAAGGCAGATGAGCTTAAGTCAGCACTTGGCATTAACTGATGGATGTCGGCTTTATAAACAAGTCGGGACAGTTTCGACTTCGTGCCTGTGCTGTTATAATTGAAGATGGCTGTGTGCTGATGGCTAAAAATGACAGAGATGATTATTACTACTCTGTGGGTGGAGGAGTAAAGCAGAATGAAGCTTCAACATACGCTGTTTTGCGTGAGGTTTTAGAGGAAGCTGGTTTATCATACGAGATTGACCGACTTTTATGTGTACACGAAAACTTCTTTACATCAGATAACGGAGAAAACGGTACTGCTTTACCATTCCACGAGTTTGCTATGTACTACCTTATGAAGCCAAAGGGCTTTAAGCCTGAAATTACAGCAGAAAGCTACAGTAGTGGTAATATTGCAGAGCATATGCACTGGCTACCGATTGATAAATACAGCGAGTATAAGGCGTATCCCGAGTTTTTTGCAGATATGCTTAAAAATCTGCCCGACTCTGTACAGCATATAATTACATACGAAAAGTAAGATATTTTATTTAAGCTATGTAAAAATTTATAAATATGTGTTAAAATAGCTCTGAAGATTTTTCTTTAGGGCTATTTATTATTATAACTTTAATTGAGGTTAACAGATGAGTAAGGTAGTATGTTTTCATAATCCTGATGAGGCAAATGGTTATTTAAGTAATTGGTATTCTTCTGATTTTGAAGTAGACGGAATAAAATATACTTCTATGGAGCAGTATATGATGCACCAAAAAGCAATTATTTTTAATGATAATGAAATTGCAAAGCAGATAATGGATACATCAAATGTTGGTAAAATAAAAGCATTTGGTCGTGCTGTAAAGGATTATGATGATACTATATGGAATGGCTTAAGACAGATAATTGTATATAAAGGGTTGTTAGAAAAATTTCGTCAGAATGATGATTTGAGAAAAAGACTGCTTGACACAAAGCAAAATATTTTAGCAGAATGTGCTGTGCAGGATAAGGTATGGGGTATAGGCTTATCAATGAAGGATGATAATCGCTTTGATTTAAGTAAGTGGCAAGGAGAGAATCTTCTTGGTTTTTCTTTGATGATTGTGCGTACAGAATTAAGCAAAAATAATTTGTAAATATAATTGTTTTTAAAGGTGGAACAAAAATGAAAAAGGGAATAATATTCGACCTTGACGGTACACTGTGGGATTCTGCAAGTGTTGTTGTACAGGGTTTTAATGATGAGATAAAATTGCATAGCGACACTGATTATGTACTTACAGAGGAAGTGCTTAAATCACAAATGGGCAAAACTGCACCACAGATTGCAAAGGTGTTTTTCCCTGATTTAAAAGAGGAGAGAGCCATGGAGCTTATGGCACTATGTGCAAAGCGTGAACGAGAATATTTATCAGAGCGTGGTGGCAAGCTGTTTGACAAGCTGGAAGAAACTCTGATAGAGCTTAAAAACAAGGGCTATATGCTGTATATAATAAGTAACTGCGAATGTGGCTATATAGAAACCTTTATGCGTGTGCATGGGCTGGAAAAATATTTTGAGGATACTGAATGTCATGAAAATACAGGACTATCAAAAGGTGAAAATATAAAGCTTATGATAGAGCGTAATGCTATTGATAAGGCTATATATGTAGGCGATACACAGGGAGATTGCATTGCTACACGCTTTGCAGGAATACCTTTTGTGTTTGCCGAGTATGGCTTTGGCAACGCAGAAAATCCTGATTATACAATTCATAGCTTCAACGAGGTTGCAGAGGTAGCAGAAAAAGCGTTGTGATATTAATAATTGTAAATTAAGATAGAGGTGTATCAGATGAATTGTAAGGTAGAGAATGGAAAGTTTATTGTCGAAACTAATGGCAAAACCTATTCCTTTAACGCACACGCAGAGGAGCCAAGACCTTCAATGCTTGGTATGGGTTTAACTGTTGCAGGTAAGCATTGGTCAAACAGAGATGAAAATATAAAGCTTGAAAAACACACAAGTATTCAGGACGGAGCAATAAATGACAAATATCTTGCGTGGTACACACAGGAATTTATACCAGACGGTGTTGACTATAAGGTTAACAAGAATGCAAGAATTTATCTGGGAAATCTTGAAACAGGTGAGGATAAGCTTATATATAAGGGCGAGTGCTACGGTGATTTATGCTTTGACGGTGATGACCTGTATTTTAATATGGGTAATAAAATTGCAGTTATCAATTTGCAAAGTGGAGAGGTTACTGTTCTTTTTAAGCATTCAGGAAGAAAAAAGAATAGAGTAAATCTAAAGGTAACTCCACAGCGTATTTTCTTTGTACATTGGACAAAGGAGAAAAACTACCTTATGTGGTATGACCGAGAAACAAAAGAGATTACAAATCCTCACATAGACTGTAGCAGATATTATAGTCTTGATGATAACACCGTTCTTTATCAAGCTCAGTATCATTCTTGGTGTATAGATTTAACTACGCTTAAAAAGACACGCTTTTTAAATAACGCTAAAATGAAAGCTGTTCATAAGGTTATATGTGATTTTCTTGAAATTCCCCAGGAATATTACCAAAAGGATTTTTATGCTGACTTAAGTAAGCGTAAGGGTAATAAGCTATACTTTGTGTGCGAGTGTAAATTTGATGTACCAGGATTAGATTGTGACCAGCGTGTTGAAATGACAATGAAAATGAAGCTTCCTTTATACTTATATGCAGACATAATTTACGATTTAGATACTGGTGATATATATGTTGCAGGCGATAAAAGTCAGATTGTGAAAAATCCACTCAGAACTGACAAAAAGGCTACATATTGGCAATTACGCTGTGACGAATTAAAAAGGTGAATATCGCACCCTGCGATACCCACCTTTTCTGCCAGATAAACTGCTTTATCAGAAATTGTTATTTCTGTTTCTGTTCTGGTTGTTCTGGTTGTTTCTGTTCTGGCTGTTGTTCTGATTGTTGTTCTGGTTATTATTCTGATTGTTTCTGTTCTGGTTGTTGTTCTGATTGTTGTTCTGGTTATTGTTCTGGTTGTTATGATTGTTAAATCTGTTGTTCATCGGTAAAACACCTCCTTGCAAGAATTATTATTATCAGACAACACGCTTAATATACATTAGATTTTAGAAGGAGTTTAACAAAATATGGAAAACCTACTCCCTGAAAAATTTTTACAAAGAATGAAAATTATGCTGAAAGATGATTATGAAGATTTTTTAGCTGAATATAAAAATAAGCCTTATAAAGGGCTCAGAGTTAACACACTGAAATGCAGTGTGGAAAAGCTTAAAGACTTGCTGGAGGTAAAGCTTACAGAGTCACCTTTTTCTCCACTGAGCTTTTATATTACAGACGATGTGAAGCTTGGCAATAACCCACTGCATCACTGTGGTGCGTTTTATCTGCAGGAGCCGTCAGCGTCAAGTGCTGTAACTGCACTTGATGTGCAGAAGCACGACAGAGTGCTTGATTTATGTGCAGCTCCTGGTGGTAAATCTACACAGATAGCAGCACTGCTTGACGGTACAGGCTTAATATGGAGTAATGAAATAGTTAAGAAAAGAGCACAGATTCTGCTTTCTAATATGGAGCGAATGGGTGTGAAAAACAGTGTGGTTTCATCAATGTCACCAGATTTGCTGTGTCCTAACTTAGTGGGATATTTTGATAAGGTTTTGGTAGACGCACCTTGCTCGGGTGAGGGTATGTTCCGAAAGGACGAAGCAGCCATTACCGAATGGACAGCCGAGCATACAAAATCATGTATGGAGCGTCAGCTACAAATCCTTGAGAGTGCAAAGCTTTGTCTGAAGCAGGGTGGTACACTTGTGTATAGTACCTGTACATTTTCTGAGTATGAAAATGAAGAAGCTATAAAATCATTTTTGAAAGCTAACCCGGATTTTACACTTGTTGATTGTGGTACAAGCTATGGAAGAGGTGGTATAGATATGCCACAGGCCCGTAGAATTTACCCTATGGACGGTGGAGAGGGGCATTTTGTAGCAAAGCTTATTAAAGAGGGTGAGTCTGGCTATACAGCAGATTTTTATTCAGTGCAAAAGCAGAATAAAGCTACAGCTGATATTATAAGTCAGGCTAAAAAATTATTTGCAGAGATTACAACATCAGCAGATATACCAGAATTTACCGTTGTTAACGATAAGGTTATAATTATGCCAGAGTCTATGCCAGATATTAATGGCTGTGGTGTTTTAAGATGTGGTATACTGTTTGGCGAGGTAAAGAAGAACAGAATAGAGCCTGCACATAATTTCTTTACAGCTAACAAGTCTGAGTATTTCAGAAATGCTGTTGATTTAGATGTAAACTCACCAGAAGCTAATGCTTATTTGTTAGGTGAAGAAATTACAGTTGATGATTCACTGAAGGGCTATACAGCTGTGTGTATAAACGGCATAACACTTGGCTTTGGCAAATGCTCAAACGGTCAGCTTAAAAATAAATATCCAAAGGGATTAAGAAAGGTTAAATAGTGAGTGATATGGAGCTTTCTAATATTGGTACTATAAAAGAAATTTTAAGTAAATACGGCTTTACATTTTCAAAGGCGTTAGGGCAGAACTTTCTTATTAATCCGTCAGTATGTCCACGAATGGCAGAATATGGTGGAGCAGAAAAGGGAGTAGGAGTAATAGAGGTAGGCCCTGGTATTGGTGTGCTTACCTGTGAGCTTGCAAAAAGAGCTGACAAGGTGGTTTCGGTAGAGCTTGACAAAAGACTGTTACCTGTGCTTGACGAAACTCTTGCAGAGTTTGACAATGTAAAGGTTGTAAATGATGATATATTAAAAATAGACCTTAAAAAGCTTATAGAGGAAGAATTTGAGGGCATGGAGGTTGTAGTATGTGCAAACCTGCCTTATTATATTACTTCACCTGTAATTATGAAGCTGCTTGAGGATAAGCTGCCTATAAAGGCACTTACTGTAATGGTGCAGAAAGAGGCTGCACAGCGTATATGTGCCGAGGTTGGCACAAGACAGAGTGGTGCTGTAACAGTGGCAGTGAATTATTACTCTACACCACAGCTGTTATTTAATGTGTCTGCCGGTAGCTTTATGCCGGCACCAAAAGTTGATTCGGCTGTAATCAGACTTGACATAGACACACAGCCAAAGGTAACAGTAAATAACGAAAAGCTGTTTTTCAGGATAATAAAATCAGCCTTTGGACAAAGAAGAAAAACACTTTCTAATTCGCTTTCCTCGGGCTTATCGCTAAGTAAAGCAGAGATTATAAAAGCATTAGAAACAGCAAATGTACCTGCAACCTACCGTGCAGAACAGCTTACAATGCAACAGCTTGCAGATATTGCAAATGCAGTTGATGAAGCACTGAATTGATTTATAAATTTGAAATTAGCTGAAAGGGTGATAATATGATACCTGATAAATTAAAATATGGCGATGAAATCAGAGTTATTGCTCCGTCAAGCAGTCTTGAAAGAGTAAGAAAGGATATTTACGATCGTGCACTTTCTTATTTGACATCACAGGGGTTTAATGTTACTTTTTCAAAAAATAGCAGAGAAATAGATGAGTTCCGTTCTTCAAAAATACAATCAAGAGTAGA
>JAXJDU010000356.1:0-2902 GCA_036301785.1 Acutalibacteraceae bacterium
AGCTTATTGATAAGAGAAGACTTACCGACGTTGGGAATACCGACTATCATCGCTTTGATATGACGTCCGTTCATTCCTTTTTCTTCGTATCTTGCAAGCTTTTCGGCAAGCACCTTTGAAATTCCGTCCTTTAAAATTCCAAGATAAAAACCATTTTCAGCCTTATCCACTGAGAACACCATAGTATCCTCAACAAGGTCAATATGCTCCTTAGTTTTTACAATTTCAATAAGCTTATCAGTTACAGCCTTACCGGTAAAGTCCTTGTGGTGTACAATCCTGTGTCTGCTATGACCAGCCTCAAGTGTCATAAGCATATTACCATTGTCGTCAAGGTCAAAATCAACGCCAAGCTTACGCAGATTGCGAACATCATCAGGGCCTTCTGTAACAAGCACCTCAATAGCCTTTGGGTTATTTTTGTACTTGCCTGCAACAAGAGTATCGTTTGTGTGCAAATCAAAGGTGTCGTTTTCTTTATCAAGCACAGCGGCAATACCACCCTGAGCTAAAGAGCTGTTAGAAAGCTCGGCACTTTTCTTAGAAATAACAAGCACACTTTGACTGCTGTCTATCTGCAAAGCACCATACAAGCCTGCAACACCTGATCCCAAAATAACTATATCATAACTATCTTTCATTTTATTTACAACCTTTCAAAGGCACAATATAATGTGTGTATAATTAAAATATTTATTACTTTAAATAATACCATAAAACTTCTGTAAATAAAATATATTTTCAAAATTTTTACATCACAAAAATACGCTACCTTTTTATATGTATGTAATAAGCAGGGCATATTAAATTTATAATTAATTTACATCACTGCAGTTGACATTTTACTGCTAATTGATACAATTAAGTAAAACGCTGAAAAACAAGTATTCAAGCGATTTATGTGTGTAACAAATTAAATTTATGTACAAAACAACAGGAGATATTTATGGAATTATTCGAAAACGAAAAAAAGCCAACCAGAGCCTTACTTGTATGTGTAGATACAGGAGATTACGACGCACAGGCGTCACTTGACGAGCTGTGGGAGCTTGCCGAAAGTGCTGGTGCAGAGCCAATAGCAACCTTAACACAGAAAAAGGACAGACCAGAAACAGCCACATATGTAGGCAGTGGCAGACTTGCAGAGATTACAGAATTTTCTGCAAATAATGATATTGATTTACTTATATTCGATTGCGAGCTTTCACCTACTCAGATAAGAAATATAGAAGAAGCAACCGATGTACGCACCATTGACAGAACCATGCTTATACTCGATATTTTTGCACTCAGAGCAAGAAGTAAGGAGGGTAAGCTTCAGGTAGAGCTTGCTCAGCTTAAATATATGCTGCCACGACTAACAGGTAAGGGTGTAGCTATGTCGAGACTTGGTGGTGGTATAGGAACACGAGGCCCTGGTGAAACAAAGCTGGAAACCGACAAGCGACATATTCGCAGAAAAATGGAAACTCTCAAAGAACAGCTTGCAGATGTAGAGCTTCACCGTAATATGCTGAAAAACAGACGAAAAAAGGACGGTGTAATTACTGCTGCTATAGTAGGCTATACAAACGCCGGTAAATCTACACTTATGAATTATCTTACAAACGCAGGCGTGCTTGCCGAGGATAAGCTTTTTGCCACACTTGACCCTACCTCAAGAGCACTAAAGCTACCAAACGGAGTTACTGTTATGCTGATTGACACCGTAGGACTGGTAAGAAGACTGCCACACCATCTTGTAGAGGCGTTCAAGTCAACTCTTGAAGAGGCAGCAACTGCTGACATTATTTTAAATGTCTGCGACGCATCATCAGAGGAAGCATATCTTCACTTGCAGGTTACTAAGGAGCTTTTACAAAGCCTTGGCTGTGGAGATACCCCTGTTATCCCTGTGCTTAACAAGTGGGATAAGGTTGACGAGCAAAGCTCGGTTGTGCCATCTATGAGCAAATCAGTAAGAATAAGTGCTAAAAACGGTACAGGAATTGACAAGCTTTTACAGGCAATCGAGGATAACCTGCCTGTGCAAATCAAAAGAGTCAAGCTTTTAATTCCTTTTGATAAGGGTGGATTGGTTGCAGATATTCGCAACAAGGCTACTCTTGTAAGTGAAGACTATGTTGCAGAGGGTATCAGCGTAGAGGCACTGCTTGACCCTGAATTATATAACAAGCTAAGTGCATATATATGTAATTAAAAAATGTGATTAATAAAAATTGAATAATATTGGTAACCGTGATATAATTTAAAGATGTGAAATTTTCAGAAAGGAGCTTTGACAAATGGATGTAAAAGTTGGCGATATACTAGAGATGAAAAAGCCACACCCTTGCTCCAGCAAAAGCTTTTTGGTTTTGCGTGTGGGAATGGATTTTAAAATTAAATGTCAGGGCTGTGGCAGAGAGGTTATGGTGCCAAGAGTGAAAATAGAAAAAAACATAAAAAAAATAACACGAGCAGAGTAGCAGGATTTTAAATCAACAAAGCTATAACTACAACGCAAGGAGAATTTTTTATGTTTGAAAACAAATTAGATATTTTTGAAAAGAGATATAACGAGCTTAACAACAAGCTTTATGACCCGACAGTGGCAGCAGACCCCGAGCTTTATCAGAAGATAATGAAGGAATTCAAGGAGATTGAGCCTATTGTTGAAGAATATCAGGTATATAAGCAGGCTAAGGCTACAATTGAGGAGTCGCTGGAGCTTTTAAACGACAGCGACACCGACAAAGAGATGAAGGAGCTTGCCGAAGAGGAGCTTGCACAAGCAAGAGCCACAATGGCAGAAAGCCAGCAGAATATTAAAATTCTGCTACTGCCAAAGGACCCTAATGACGATAGAAACGTAATTGTAGAAATTCGTGGTGGTGCTGGTGGAGAAGAAGCAGCATTATTC
>JAXJDU010000357.1:0-7643 GCA_036301785.1 Acutalibacteraceae bacterium
ACCACACTGTTATAGGCTTGAATCGTAGTGAAAAGACACTACAGCTTGCTCTTGAATGTGGTGCTATTGACAAAATTGGTACACTTGACGACCTTAAAACAGCTGATATGCTTATTCTGGGTACATACCCTCAGGCAGCTGTAGAGTTTATAGAGAAAAATGGAGAATACATCGGCAAGAATTGCATTGTGTGCGATACCTGTGGTATAAAAAGCGAAATATGCCCTGAAATGGTAGAGCTTTCTGAAAAGTTTGGATTCACCTTTGTTGGTACACACCCAATGGCTGGTAAAGAGGTTAACGGATTCAGTGCAGCTGACGAGGATTTATTCAAAAATGCGTCATGTATTATAGTACCTTGTGGTGCACCTAAGCAGGCTATTAATCTTGTTACTAATTTTGTGTTTTCTATCGGCTTTACACAGTCACCTGTTACAACTCCACAGGAGCATGACAGAATGATTGCTTTTACATCTCAGGTGCCACATGTGCTTGCGTGTGCGTATGTATTAAGTCCACAATGTAAAAAACACAACGGCTTTTCGGCTGGCAGCTATCGTGATGTATCACGAGTTGCAAAAATTAATGCAGACCTGTGGACAGAGCTGTTTTTAGAAAATAAAGAGCCTTTAGTTGCAGAGCTTGATGAGCTTATCAACAATTTAACAATGCTGAGAAATCACATTGAGCAGGAAAACGACAAGCAGATTCATAAACAGCTTCAGCAGGCAAGGCAAATCAAGGAGGAGCTTGGAGAATGAAAACTATACATGTAGCAACTGGCAGACCATATGATATTCTTATAGAGCGTGGAATTATCAATAATTGTGGTGAAGAAATCCGTAGGGTATCAAAGGCAAAAAGAGTAATGGTAATATCAGACAGCAATGTATTCCCTGTTTACGGCGATACTGTTGTAAGCTCGTTAAAGAAAAATGGCTTTGAGGTTTTCCACTATGTTTTCAAGGCTGGTGAGCAAAGCAAGAGGCTTGAAACTATTTACAGCTTTTACAATGAGCTTGCTGACAACGGCTTTACTCGCAGTGATTTAGTTGTTGCACTTGGTGGTGGTGTTACTGGTGATATGTCTGGCTTTGCTGCTGCTACATATCAGCGTGGCATTGATTTTGTACAGATTCCTACATCGTTGCTTTCGCAGGTTGATTCATCGGTTGGTGGTAAAACAGGTGTAGACATACCACAGGGTAAAAATCTTGTGGGTGCATTCTGGCAGCCTGTACTGGTGCTTATAGACCCGAATACACTCAACACTCTGAGCGACCACTTCTTTGCTGATGGTATGGCTGAGGTTATTAAATACGGCTGTATAAAAAACGCAGAGCTTTTTAATACTCTTAAAGAGCAGAATGCCAAGGATATTATTGATGATATTATATATGAGTGTGTAAAAATCAAGCGTGATGTAGTAGAGCGTGACGAATGTGACCACGGAGAAAGAGCCTTATTAAACTTTGGTCATACTCTGGGACACGCTATTGAAAAGGAATATAGCTTTGAGGGGATTTCTCATGGTGAGGCTGTAGCAATCGGCATGGTTATGATTACCACTGCAAGCGAAAACGCCGGCATTACAGAAAAGGGAACTGCAAGCATGATTGCAGAGCTTTGCAGAAAGTATAACCTGCCAACAAGCGACAATACTCCTGTAGAAAAGATAGTTACAAGCTCGTTCTCTGACAAAAAGAGCAGTGGTGCTGGTATTTCTTTAATTGTGCTTGATAAAATAGGCGACAGTAAAATTCATACTATAAATAAAAGCGATATGCTTGAATTTGTAGCAAAGTAAATCGGAGGTATATCATGAGCAGTATAAAAGTAATGCCTTCACGCTTTAAGGGTGAGGTTACATTGCCACCGTCAAAAAGCGATGTACACCGTGCTATATTATGTGCTTCGTTATCAAGGGGTAAAAGCGTTATAGCTCCTGTTGATTTATCGCAGGATATTTCTGCTACAATCGACTGTGCAAGGGCATTGGGTGCTGATATTAAAATAGATGGTAAAACTGCCTATATTGACGGTAGCAGATTATTTAAAAATAAAGAGGCTGTGCTTGATTGCAGAGAGTCAGGCTCTACACTGAGGTTTTTTATTCCTGTTGCATGTGCAGGTGGTGTAAATGCCACTTTTATCGGCAAGGGACGACTGCCACAACGACCAATAGGAATTTACCTTGACTGCTTGCCAAAGGCTGGTGTAGAGTGCATTACAGAGGCTGGCTTGCCTTTAAAAATAAATGGTACATTACAGGCTGGTGAATTTGAAGTACCTGGCGATGTAAGCTCGCAGTTTATTACAGGCTTACTGCTTGCTTTGCCTTTAACAGGCAAGGACTGTAAAATAAGAATCACCTCTGCCCTGCAATCAGTTGGCTATATAAATATGACAATACGCACAATGGCTGAATTTGGTGTAACAGTAGAAAGCACTGACTATGGCTATTTTATAAAGGGTGGTCAGGAGTATAAGCCTTGCAATTATACCTGTGAGGCTGACTGGTCGCAGGCTGCATTCTTTTTAGCAGCTGGTGCTTTTGGCGAGGAGGTAACGCTTAAAGGCTTACGACTTGACTCTATTCAGGGTGACAAGGAATGTATGGAGCTTTTCAGGCAGTTTGGTGCAGATATTACTGTAAGCGATAACGCAATTACAGTAAAGCCACACAAGCTTAAGGGCATTGACATAGACGCTACTCAAATACCAGACCTTGTGCCTATTTTAGCTGTTACTGCTGCCTTTGCAGAGGGTACAACCAATATATATGGTGCAGAGCGTTTAAGAATAAAGGAAAGTGACCGACTGAATGCGATAAGCACCTGCCTTAATAAAATTGGTGCAAGGGTTACAGAAAAGCCTGACGGCTTGATTATAGACGGAGTAGCCACAGCTATTGGTGGCAAGGTAGAGGGCTATAACGACCATAGAATAGTTATGGCTATGGCTATAGCTGTGGCTAAGTGTACATCTGCCATAGAGATAACCGACAAAGAGAGCATTAACAAATCCTACCCTGCTTTCTTTGATGATTACAGAAGCATTATGGGTAAGGCTGAAGAGATAGAGTAAGGGTTTAGCTTAAACTAACCTCTGTTATCAAGGCTTGAATTTATATCATAGCTGATAAAATTGCGTCGCAGACCATCAATTTTTGCCCACAGGGCAAATACTTCATTTTGCGACAGCAATACTTCATTTGCCGTTTGGCATACTTCATTTCTGCGTAGCAGATACTTCATTTAAATAATACGGGGCAGCTTAAACCTGCCTTTGTTATCAGGGTATAAATTTATATCATAGCTGATAAAATTGCATCGCAGACCATCAATTTTTGCCCACAGGGCAAATACTTCATTTTGCGACAGCAATACTTCATTTGCCGTTTGGCATACTTCATTTCTGCGTAGCAGATACTTCATTTAAATATAATCGGGGTGTAATTAAAATGTCATCATGTTGGGGAGATAAGGTAAAGATTTCGATATTTGGTGAAAGCCACGGTAAGGGTATTGGCGTAGTTGTTGACAATTTACCGGCTGGCGAAAAAATAGATATGGACAAGCTACTTCTGCAAATGGGCAGACGAGCTCCTGGCAAGGATAAAACAGCCACACCAAGGCTTGAAAAGGACTTGCCGATAATTATGAGTGGTATGCTGAATGATACTACCACTGGCACACCACTATGTGCAGTAATAGAAAATACTAACACTCGCTCGGGTGATTACGGTAATTTACTTACATCACCACGACCAGGCCATGGCGATTACCCTGGCTTTGTGCGTTATGGTGGCTTTAACGATATTCGTGGTGGTGGTCATTTTTCGGGCAGACTTACAGCTCCACTTGTTTTTGCTGGCTCTGTATGCCGACAAATTTTAGAAAACAAGGGTATAAGGATTGCTTCTCATATTCAGGCTATTGGCAATGTATGCGACGAGAAATTCAACCCACTTGCAGTTGATGATAAGCTTATAGACAAGCTCAATCAGCGAAGCTTCCCTGTTATTAATGACAGCATAGAGGATAGTATGCGTGACTTTGTGGAGCAGGCAAGAATGTTACAGGACAGCACTGGTGGAATAATAGAATGTGTTGCCACTGGTGTACCTGCTGGATTGGGTAGCCCTATGTTTGGTGGGGTTGAAAATCTGATTTCATCTATAGTTTTTGGTATACCTGCTGTAAAGGGCATTGAGTTTGGTGCTGGCTTCAGCATTACAGAAATGCTGGGCAGTGAGGCTAACGACCAATACGCCTATGACGAAAACGGTAATATTGTTACGCTTACAAACAACAACGGTGGTATTACAGGTGGTATTACAAACGGTATGCCTGTACTATTCAGGGTAGCTGTTAAGCCTACACCTTCAATTTCAAAGCCACAGCAGACCGTTGACCTTGTAAACCATACAAACACCACTTTAGAGATAAAAGGCAGACACGACCCTTGTATAGTGCCAAGAGCAACTGTTGTGCTTGAATCTGCACTTGCCATTGCACTTATGAATTTACTTTAAGGGATATTCCGGAGAAAGATTATGACAATAGATATCAGAAATAACAGCGTGGTTATAGATGACATAGAATTAAAATTCCCTATATCTATAGCCGAGGTTGAGTCAGTTTTAGGAAAAGCCGATGAGGCTGTAAAAAATGGCGATAAGGAAATGCTGTACATATTCCACAGTCTTGGTATGGTATTTACAGCCAAGGTTAACGACCCTAAGTGGTTTAAGTACTGGAAGCTTGATGTAGATGAGGCCCATAATATTATAAGCATAGATATCTATTATGGTGAAAAGGTAAGAGCGATGTTTCACGAAACCTCACTGCCTGAAGCTACCTGTAAGGCACAGGTTACCCAAAACGGCAGAAGCCTGTGGTTTATCAGTGGCAGAGATGACACTGAACAGCTACATATTATTTATTGGTCCCCTCATAAGTGCAAAGTAACTGGTGAGGTTGAAACACTTACAGAGCCTTTAAGCATTTCTTATCAGCCAAAAAGAGAGCACAAACCAGCAAGCTACAAGCTTAAAAAGTGTAAGGAAGAGGTTCTGGAGTTTGAAAACTTCAATTTCAAGCTGGCTGTTATACAGGTGCTTATGTATGATTTAGAGGTGTTAGAGCCATATTTTGATATTTATGATTTTGCCATGCAGTACACTGGCAAAGAAATAGACACTGAGAGCTTTAAGGTATCAAAGCCTGTGCTTAATTTCTTCAAAAAGCTACCTGTTCCAAAAAGCTTAGCCGAAAAGGTTGAGGAAATACACATGGACGGTGGAAACAAGCTTTATTCCAACATCTTCCCTATGTGGGACGGTGAAGATGATTTATTTGATTTAAATGCTGTTACAGAGGAAGAATTGAAGCAGTTTACAAACCTGAAAAAAGCAACTATTATGAGTGGAAACTTTGGTGAGGTTGCTAAGGTATTCCATAAGCTTGGAATAGAGGTTGAAGAGCTGTAGGATATCACTTGAAAAATTCAGCTTGCTATAACCACAAATCGCATTTTTTCATAACTGCACTGTGCAGACTTTACCATATAACGCTACAGGTTAACAGCTTGTACTGGTTTCAAAGCATTTTTATTTTACACTATGATGATATTTATTGATAGATAATTTAATAGTTGTAATCTATTTGCAAAGCAAATGGATTACAACAAACCACAATTTTGCCCGTAAGGGCAAATACTTCATTTTGCGACAGCAATGCTTCATTTGCCGTATGGCATACTTCATTTCTGCGTAGCAGATACTTCATTATTCCACTGGAGGTTTAAACATGGATTTATCAGAAATAAGAAAAGAAATTGACAGTATAGATAATCAGCTTATAGAGCTTTTTAAAAGGCGTATGGATTGCAGTGCAAGAGTTGCAGAAAGCAAAAGACAGACCAACACTCCTATTCTTAATGTACAGCGAGAGCAGGAGATTCTTGCAAAGGTGTATGAGCAAGGTGGCGAATATGGCTATGCCACACAGCTTTTATTCTCTAACATAATGGAGCTTAGCCGAGGCTTACAGCACAACATATTAGGCTCTGGCAAAGAGATACGCTCGATGATTGCAAACGCAAAGACAGAAATTGACAAGTCTGCCAATGTAAAAATTGCGTTGCAGGGCTTAAAGGGAGCTAATTCTCACGAGGCAACTACAAGAATCTTCCCCGACTGTGAGCCTGTATTCTACAAAAGCTTTGCAAGAGTGTTTGAGGCTGTAAACAATGGCGAGGCTAAGTATGGTGTACTGCCTGTAGAAAACTCGTCAGCAGGCTCTGTAGCTGATGTGTACGACCTTATTTTAAAGTATCGCTTTTACATTGTAGGTGCATTGGATTTACCTATTGAGCATTGCCTGTGTGGATTAAGACAAAGTGAGCTTGAGGACATTGAGCAGGTATGGTCACATCCTCACGCACTTGCACAATGTACTGATTTTACAACAGAGCATAATATGCTGGGCGTACCTTCTGCAAACACAGCTATATCTGCACGGGATATAGCCAAAGAAAAACGCCTTAACTGTGCCGCTATATGCACAGAAAAGGCTGCTGAGGAATATGGCTTGAAGGTGCTTAAAAAGGCTATACAAAACAGCAACGACAACAGCACACGCTTTATAGTGATTTCTAAGGAGCTTATAATTCCTGAGAATGCCGACAAAATCAGCCTTTGCTTCTCGTTGCCACATATTAAAAGTGCATTGTATAATGTGCTTGGCAGATTCAGCTCTAACGGCTTAAACCTTACTAAGATAGAATCACGACCTTCTGCCGGTGAAGCCTTTGAGTATCTGTTTTATCTTGATTTTCATGGCAATACACAAAGCGAAAATGTTGTAAAGCTACTATGTGCATTGTCAGAGGAGCTACCGGAGTTTTCATTCCTTGGCAACTACAAAGAGGATTAAAGAATAATCTAAAAGAATAATTAAAATTAAAACAAACCGAACAGATAAGCATATTAGCCTGTCTGTTCGGTTTGTTATGTTGTAAATAAATTACATTCAAAGCAAACAGTACAAGGTAACTGTAAGCATTAAAACCATAGCATTGTGCTATAAAGCAATACAAAAACAAAAAGGGTGCACACCCTTAGGTGTACACCCTGAAAAGTCAATTAATAAGTATAATCAAATACTATATTAAATTAAGCCTCTTCTCTCTTGCGAACAAAAGCTGTTACGCTTACAGCTGCTAGTAGAACTAGAGCAAGTGTAACTACAACTGTGTTACCAGCTGTGTTAACTGTACCATTGCTGCTGTTGTTTGCAGCAGGAGCCTTTGTAGCGTTTGTAGCGTCTGTAGCTGACTGAGTTGGAGCTGGTGGAAGTGTAGCTGGAGCCTTCTCTGTTGGAATCTCTGCATCGTTTACATGATCATAATCCAGATCGAAGTAAGGGTTCAGAGCAACCTTCTCATACTCCCAGTAAGCGTCAGCAACAGTAACGATCTCACCGTTCTCATCTGTTAGTGGAACTAGTGTTGTCTCGCCTGTACGAGGGTTGAAGTATTTCCACTCAACCTTGTAAACATCCATAACATCGCCTGTTAGTGGATTCTCAACTGTTACAACCTCAGCAACATAGCCTAGACAACCTGATACATAAGCA
>JAXJDU010000358.1:0-7949 GCA_036301785.1 Acutalibacteraceae bacterium
AGTACAGGCTTGTTATCCTCTGATGATGTTCTGTAAAGCTCTGTAGATACTATTGTACTCCAGTGCAGAAGTACACCTTTTCCAAAGCCTTGACTGCTTATAAGCTCAGCAGAAAAATAAGGACTTTTACCTGTATATACATAGGCAACACTGTCGCTGAATTCACTGTCTGAAATATTATTATTGCTTGTAACAGCCTTTATCCTGAAAAACAAAACTGTATTTGCAGGCTTATCATACACGCTTTCTGTTTCTATTGAATAATAAGTATTGGTAGTAGAGCCAGAATAAGAGTAATTTCCGTTTTCAGTGTCACAGGAATACACCTGATAATATTCAGCATTTTCTACTTTCTCCCAGCTTAAAACAGCTCCTGTTGAAATACCTGTTTGTATAGCCTCTGCTGTTGGTGTGCTGAGTGTTGATGTACTGTTATCTTTAACTGTAACAGTACACTTAGCTGAAACATTATTTGCAGTGCTTACAACAATTTCTGTTGTACCCGATGCCTTTGCAGTAACAGTTCCATCAGAGGATACAGTTGCTACACCTTCGTTTTTACTGTGGAAGCCTATAGTCTGAACAGCACTTTCAGGATAAACTGTACCTTTAATTTTTGTTGTAGCTCCCTTAGCCAGCTCAAGCTTACTGTTTGAAAGCCTGAGTGATGCAGGAGAATTGCTGGTATTATATTCAAGTGCTTTTTTTACAGCTTTATATGCGTTCACTCTGCCATAGCCTGTTTCGTCATCGTAACCAATGACAGACAGGTCATCAGTTGAGCTGTAGAGAATATCCTTAACATCATCTGCTGTAAGCTCTGGGTTTACAGATAATACCATACCTGCTACTGCCGCAACAACAGGTGATGCCATTGAAGTACCTGCTTTGCTTTCATAGCAGTTGTCTGGTGTACTACTATATACAGGGCTGCCAGGTGCAGAAATTTTGTTTGTGTTTCCTCCATAGTTTGAAAAGTCAGCCCTCTTTTCACCTGCTTCATCAAGTGCTATTACGCTTATAGCACCCTCACAGTCTGACGGATAGTTAAGAGCTGTAGAATTCTCATTACCTGCGGCACAAACAACAACACAGCCACTGTTTACGGCTAGCTCAACTGCATTGCTGAATATATTGTTCGGGTCGCTGCTTCCACCTAGTGACAGGTTTATAACTCTTACACCATTTTCAACAGCGTATTTTATAGCACGGTATACAGTAAAGGTTGAAAAGCTGCTACCATCACCTGTATCGCTGCCTATACCGATTAAATCAATAGCACTATTGTCAATAGCTGAGCCTGCACCAGCTATACCCACATTATTATTAGCTTCAGCACTAATAATACCACCTACATGTGTTCCGTGTGTGCCATTATCGTTTTTTAACGGAGAAATAAAACCATCTCCCGAAACACGAACAGACAAATCCTTATTGATAACATTCTTCAGATCCTCATGCTCAATATCGATGCCGGTATCAATTACTGCTACCTTGATTTTTTCGTGGTCACTTTCTGCTATCAGCTTCCACGCCTCTACTGATTTTATCAGGTTCAAATGATACAAATTCTCATGCTCGGTATCATCTATATAATCACTCAGAACATAATCATTTGTATAAACCTGATCCTTTTCGATAAATTCAATATTTTCATCAGACTCCAGCTTTGCTATTGCATTATCTACTGTATCCTCAAGTGAAATAGCTATCTTAATAAGCTTTCTGTTATGACTGTATGGCAAAACAGCCGTAACGCTCATACGCTCGTCATTGATGAGGTCAGGTATATCCTCATCATTAACACCAGCCTTAGTTACAGCTAAAACCTCACCAGGCATAAAGCCTAACTCCTCTGGCTTTGTTTTTCGCTCGTTTTCTGCATTGATGTAATTTTCAAAAATCTCATCACCTCTTGAGTCTACAACACTGTCAAGCCTTTCAGCGTTTTCAGGATTTCCATTGCTGTAGTAATTATCAAGCACTGTACGCAACGCTTCTTCGTAGGTAGCTGTATCTTTAATATCATTGATAAGCTTACCTGCCTTGCTTGGTTGTGATGCACTTTTTTCCACACGACTTACAGTGCTTTCGTTTATGGTTACTGTTGCTTTTGATTTTTCACCAGCAACAGGTTTGTCCGTAGCAGACACACTTGCAGGGACCATTACAGAAAAAAGCATAGCAGCTGATAACATCGTTGCTATAAATTTCTTTTTCAAATTCATAAAACATCTCCCTCAAATAAATTTCAACTATACTAAGGTATTCCGTGTTCAATCTGAAACAGCTTTTCCTTCTGATAACAAAGTAATTTCTGCAAAAGAAATTCAGTATCATTTTCATCGCAGGTATTCTTTATTTTCAGAGAGGTATGGTTGTTTTCGATTTCATATACCCTTATGTAGTATGTATTATTATAAATTAAGCTATCGCTATTTGCAATTGAATAAGTATTATATTCAACTTTAATGTTGATTGTGATACAACATTGGCATTGCAATATTTTGTCACCGACATAGCACTCACATAGTAAACATCAGTTCAACTACACATAATTTCAGGGACTGTCTTGCTTTCTGTGATTCATCACAAAATCTGTTCGAAAGTCTTTCTTAAATTTTTAACAGTATTTAGTATCAGCAGAATTTGATAAAAAAGAATGATCACAACCTGAACCAGTTATAAACATTCATACTGGCAGCTACAGAGCTTTTCTGCTATATACACAACTGCACACAAGCCTGTATAAAGCAATTCATCAGATTCATCTATATATTTAAACAACAAAAATTTTCCTCAAAAACTTTTACACAATGTGAAAATATGCTAAAACAAAATAGATGGTAGCTATCACTGTAGAATAAACTGAGGAAGGTTAGGAGGATTTTTATACATCAACAGAATTTTTAGCGTTTGTGTAATACTTAGCTTTGATATTTCAGTTACTCTGTACAAATCACGCTGTATATTCAGCTTCTATATAAATTTAAGCTTTGTATAATTTTAAGCCTTGTGGCGATTATAAAAAATATTCCGTTTGCACAACGGCTTTCAGCAGATAGCTACAATCAACGCAACATTATTCAGTGTGATATTGATATAAGATATAAATATTCATATCACACCAAAAACATTTCGAAGGAGGAGTTTTATATGAGAAAAAAACTTAAAACTACAAAGAAAACACTAAGTGTGTTTCTTTGTGCCCTAGTAGTCTTCTCTTGCGTACCTATATCAGCAGGTGCTGAAAATTCAACCAGATTACCTGATTTAACGGTTACCATCGACACAGGAGCAAGCGTAACATTAACAGATGCAGACACAGACGGCTATTATGACATTGGCACAGCAGACGAGCTTTATGCCTTTGCTTATGCAGTAAACAGCGGTAACACTATTATTCACTGTGAGCTTACAGCAGATATTGTTGTAAACACAGGTGTACTTGACGAAAACGGCAATCTGGCAGAAGGTATATATCGTGAATGGACACCAATCGGTAACGAAGATTACCTGTACGCAGCTACATTCAACGGCAACAACCATACTATTTCTGGATTATATTTCAACGACAACACAGTAGATAATGTTGGTTTTATCAGCAAAACAACTCACGGCTGTGAAATTAATAATTTAGGCGTTATTAATTCTTACTTTAACGGTAATAATAATGTTGGTGCTGTTGTTGCTGTTAATGAGTTTGGAAAAATAACAAATTGTTACAACACAAGTACAATTTATGGCTACGAATATGTTGGTGGAATTGCTGGCAGCAATTCTGAATCAACACTTACAAACTGCTACAATACAGGTAATATCACTGGTGCGTATAAAGTAGCTGGCATTTCTGGTTATAACTTCGTGTCAGAAATTATAGCCTGCTACAACACCGGTGATATCGTTGGTACAACAGAGATAAGTGGTATAATTGGTTTTAGTTATCTCAAGTCAACAATTACAAGCTGCTACAACACAGGTTATATCAATGGTGACTCTGTTGTTGGTGGTATAATTGGTAACAGTACCGAAGCAACCATTGCAAACTGTTACAATACAGGTGTTGTTAATTGTAACGGTTATTACGCAGGTGGTATAGCTGCTCTAGGTAACGCAGCTACAATAGTAAACTGCTATAATACAGCAGTTATTATAGCTAACGAAAACGGCTACGCCTTTGGCAGTGTACTTGGTTTTAATGTTGCTGGTAAAAGTATAACAACAAACTGCTACTACCTTAACACAACCTATAACGGTGGTATTGACGGTGCAGATGTAACAGGCTCTGCCGAAGCAAAAACATTTGAACAGTTTGCAAGTGGTGAGATTGCTTATCTGCTACAGTCTGGTGTAACAGCAGAAGAAGGCGAAGAAATACCAGA
This sequence comes from Acutalibacteraceae bacterium, assembly GCA_036301785.1. Lineage (GTDB taxonomy): Bacteria > Bacillota > Clostridia > Oscillospirales > Acutalibacteraceae > CAG-964. The sequence goes on from JAXJDU010000358.1 coordinate 4,383, forward strand.
AATCTGGGGACAGAAAATCGGCAAAGATACAGCACCAACTTTCAACAACGATACAGTTTATTGTATAACAAACTGTAAGGGTGAAAATGTTTACAGCAATACAAAGGCAGACGCTGACGGACATATTTACAACAAAACTCATGTATGTAAACACTGCTTCGCACTAGAAAACGGAAACATGGCTGGTATTTATTCATATCAGTTAGCTTTGAGTGGTGATATTGCAGTTAAATACTATATGGTACTTGACGAAAGCATAACAGCTGACGAAAATGCTAAGCTGGTGTTTACAGTACCAGACATCAACAAAGAAACATTAATCAACATAGCAGACGCAGAAAAGTCTGGCGATTTCTATATATTCACCTGCGAGGTTTCTGCTAAAGAAATGACATCAGACATTCTTTGTAAGGTTGTATCAGGCGAAAATGAAAGTGATACATTTACATATTCAGTTAAGCAGTATGCAGATTACCTGTTGTCTAATACCAATATTAGCGATAAGTACGCAAAGGCTGCTCCACTTGTAAAGGCTATGCTTAACTACGGTGCAAACACTCAGGAATATTTTGCACACAACACAGACAAGCCTGCAAACACAAATTTGTCTGACGCAGACAAGGTATTAGCTGATATAGATTTAAGCGAGTACACTCACACAGTTACAGGAGAGCACGAGGGTGTAAGCTTCTACGGTGCTACACTTTCACTGAAAACAAAGACAGAAATCAACCTGTACTTCGAAATCAGCGATGATACAGATATCAGTACACTTGATATTACTGTTGACAACAAGCCTGTTGAGGTTATCAAAAACAGTAAATATTATCAGATTAAGATTACTGATATACTTGCACAAAATCTTTCAAGAATGTATAATGTTAAAGTTGGCGATTTAACAGTTAATTATGGTGCATTCAGCTATGGTAATTTAGCAATGGTCACAGATAAGACAGCACTAAAAAATACAATCAAGGCATTGTACGCTTACCACCTGGCAGCATTAGACTATATTGCTTAATTAAGTGCATTACTTGATTAAACACACTATTTAATTGATCACATAGCTTAAAGGAGGTTTATAGAGTGGCAAAGGAACAATACACAAGAGCAGAGCTTGAGTTTTCTGAGTTTGAAATCGAGGATGTAATCACATCAAGTGGCGACTTTGAGTATGATGATAATGAAACAGAGATATTACCATAAGCTCATAACAGCTTTGGAATAAGCACTGAAAAAGGGGATTTCCGGTTTTGAGGAAATCCCCTTTGATTTTTTTAATTCTATTTTTCGTTGATAAGGTTTACTGAATATGGTATAATTTCAATTAATAAAAAGGGGGGTATTTAATATAAAAAATAAAAAATCACTATTAATAATATGTATAGCTGTGGTAATTGTTGTTGCAATAATCATTACAGTTTCAGTATTAACCAAGTCTAAGCCAACCACAAACCCATCAAAAGACTCTTCAGAAATTAACGAGAGTACAGCAGCAAACAATTCAAATGATATCACTTACTAAGATGGTGACATGGAAATTATGCTGTATGACGATAATAATTCCTCTGCTACTGATACTGCAACTGAAAACCAATCAAATAATACCCAAACAAACCAACAGGCAGACAGCTCAGCTGCAATAACAAATAAGACTGAACAAAAAGACAACAACTCTGCAACTACGAATAAAACCGAGGATAAAACCAACAACTCCTCCCCTGCCAATAAAACAGAAAACAACAACAGCTCTGCAGACAAAACAGAAAACAAATCCGACAACTCTGCTGACACAAAACCAGATACTGGCAACAATAACAGCTCAGGCAGTAATAACACCAGCAATAACAGCAACAGTGCAGATAACAACAATATTGATAATAACCCTAATGATAACGCTGAAAACAATAACTCAAAGCCAAATCAAGAAATCAAGCCAGATACACCTGTTGAAAATACTCCAGATATAGATATTCCAATACATAATACTACGGGCAAGCCTATTGAATTACCAATTATACCAGCAGAATAACGGAGGATAGATTTATGAAACTAAAAGATACCTTTGTAACACACCAGATTGACGATACCTATATTATGCTCGACACGGAAAAAAGTGTGTTTAACGGAGTTATAAACGGTAACAAATCAGCGTCCTTTATTGTTGAATGCTTAAAGGTTGATACTACAAAAGAAGAAATAATCGAAAAAATGCTGAATAAATACGACGCACCAGCAGATATAATCACTGAAGATGTAAATAAAATTATCGACATATTAAAAAAGCTTGGTGCAATCAATGAGTAAAACAACCTACGAGGAATACCTGAAAAAAACGGCACTCTTATTTACAGAAATATAGGCACGAGTATGCTGCCACTGCTAAAGCAAGGCAGAGATTTATTTATAGTAAAAAAGAAAACTCAAAACAGATGCAAAAAATACGATGTAGTGCTTTTTAAGCGTGCCGACAACAAATATGTTTTGCACCGTATAATCAAGGTGAATAAAGACGATTATACTATCCGAGGTGACAACTGTGTTAACAAGGAGTATGGTGTTACAGACGAGAACATTCTGGGTGTAATGACCTCTTTTATCCGTAAGGGTAAGGAATATACTGTTGAAAACAAGCTATATAAAATTTATTCTGTATTATGGTGCAAGCTATATTTTTTACGCAAGCTTTATCAAAAGCTCAGCTCAAAAGAGGTAATTAAATGAAATTCGAAAACGATATGCTATATTTAAGCTTGTGTGCTTTAAACAACACAAAACCAGATGTTGAGCGTGTTGAAAAAATGGATTCAGAGGCACTATATAAAACCTGTAAGAAGCACAACATATCTGCTCTTGTTTGTTATGCACTGGAAATGGTAATAACTCCACAACAAAAATGGCAGGAAGAAAAAAGCAAAGCAGTTGGCAAAAATCTGCTTTTTGATGTTGAGCGTAAGCAGATAACCAGCTTTATGGATAAAAATGGCATAAAGTATCTGCCTTTGAAGGGTATTATTCTGAAGGAATACTACCCAAAAACAGGAATGCGACAAATGTCAGACAATGATATTTACTACGATGAAAGCTTCAAAGAAAAGGTAGAAGCTTTTATGCTATCTACAGGCTATCAGCTTGTATCAAAGGATAGCTGTCATTATGTATATCAAAAGCCACCTATATATAACTTTGAAATGCACCACTCTCTTTTTGAAGAAACCTCAAAAAGTCACTTTCGTAAATATTATTCAGATTTAGAAAAACGATTAATAAAAGACGAAGCCAGCAACGCCTGCCATATGAGTGATGAAGATTTCTACATCTATATAATTGCCCACGAATATAAGCATTATTCAACCTCTGGCACAGGAATTCGCTCTTTGCTGGATTGTTACATACTGCTTAACAGGTTTGAAAATCAGCTTGATTGGGAATATATTAAATCCGAAATTGATAAATTAGGATTAACCGATTTTGAAGAAACTCAAAGACAATTATGCAAAAAGCTATCTGTATGTCTTGATACGGTTGACTTCACAAAAGAAGAAGTAGAAATGCTTAATTATTTTG
>JAXJDU010000359.1:0-3107 GCA_036301785.1 Acutalibacteraceae bacterium
GAAATGTCTGGCAACGAAAACCCACAAAGTAGTAAAGACGGTGACAATAATACCACACTGCCAGCAAGCATTGACCACAGTACAAGCAAGTACTTTCCACCAATCGGCGACCAGGGCAGTATTGGTTCATGTACTGTATGGTCAGAGCTATATTATCAGTTTGGCTTTGCAATGAATAAGCACCTTGACAGAGAAGGAACAGCCGAAAACACCTTTTCACCAAAGTGGGTATATAACTTTGCTAATGGCTCTACCGATAAAGGTAGCAGTGCAGAAGCAGCATATAAGGTAATACAGATGCAGGGCTGTCCACCTATGTCTATGTTCCAATACGATAAGGATTATTTAGGCTGGTCAACTGACGAAAAAGTATGGAGAGCTGCACTTGATTACAGATTGAAGAGCAGTCAGTTTTTTACTGACCCTGGTAGAACAGGCAAAGAGGTTACTTCTCCTGATGACAGTGATATTGCAGCCATGAAAACTGCAATAAGCAATGGCGACCTATTATCATTTACTACCTATATCAACAGCTGGAAAAAGGTAAAGCTTAAGAAACATCCTGATGCACCAGAAAACAGCAACTTCGTCAACGAGTATTCAGTTATAAGCCGTGATGGTAGCTCGGGCTGTCACAGAATGACTATTGTTGGCTATAATGATAATATCTGGACAGATGTAAACAACAACGGTAATATTGATAAAGGCGAAATGGGTGCATTTAAGGTTGTTAACTCATGGGGTGACGATTACGCTAACCATGGCTTTATATGGCTTTCATACGATGCACTTAACCATAAATCTTCAGTTGCCGGTGCAGCTAACGCTTCTAACAGAAGTGCTGCTATTTATACAGTTTCCCGTCTGGAGGTTGAAGAGCATAAAAAAGGCTCTGAGCTTTATTTAAAGACTACAATAAACACACCAGACAGAAGAAATACAGATATCAAAATCATTGCTGAAAGTGACGGTGTAAAGAAAGAATATTCTGCATTTTCATTTGTAAGAGATAAGAGTATTACTGAAAAATATTCTATCAACGGCAGTAAAACAACCTCAAACGATGCAACAATGCTGTTCCCTCTTAATAATGTAATTCAGGATATCACACCGGATAACTTTAAAAACTATCACTGGAGTGTTCAGTTTATCGAGAAAAAGTCAGACGGCAGTGTGCTTACAGTAAAGGACGCTGAAATTGTTGACGAGAAGCACAACAGAATTTACAAGCCAGAAAATGTATATCCATTTACACTGGACGGTTCAAATAAAACCTTTAAGTTTGTTGAGCAGAACACAAACTCTGTAGTTGTATACTACAGAGGCTATGAAAATCCTGATTTACATTATATAGAAGATGGAAAATCATGGGATACAGCTGTAAAGGTTGATCTGCCTGAGGATATGGAGCAAAAGGGCTATACTCACAAGTATTCAATCGAATTTGATGAGCAGACAGATGTGCTGCTTTATTTCAGTGATGATAAGGGCAACATAGACAATAATAACGGCCAATATTATAAGGCTACAACAGGTAATAACTATTTTGAAACCAAGGGTGCAAGAGATGCACTTACTCTTAACCTTACAAACAGCTTTGACAGCATTGCTGATATAGACCGTATCTGTGAATTCAATGTAGATGTTAAGGGTGGATATGCTCCATATACATACGAAATGGTATTCCAGAATCTTGATAAAGGCAGCTTTGTTACAACTGATCGCTGTGAAAATTCTAAAATAACAATGCCATTCACTACTACAGGTAATTATATGGCTACTTTAACAGTTACTGATTTTGCCGGTAACGAAATAACTGCTACAAACAACTTTACAATAAAGGATTTTCCTTTTGAAATCAACAAGTTTACTGTTACACCTGACCTTCAGGTTATGACAGGCGACAAGCTGAGCTTTACTGCTGTAACTCAGAACGAAAGCATAATTTCATCAGGAACATTACAGAATGAATATCGTTTTGTAATAATAAACAATGACACAAACGAGGTTGCATATCAGACAACTAAAAATGCTGATTCTGTAGACTATCTGACAAGGTCAAGTGTAATTAACCTGTCATGGCTACCTAGAAAAGGTGGTAATTACTCAATCACAGTTTCTTCAACAGACGAAAAGCACGAACAGGCTAAAAACACCATAAACCTGACTGTTACAGAATATAACGGAACAATACTTGGCGACGCTGACAACAGTGGTAATATTACTGTTGCTGACGCTTTAAGGATTATGAAGTATAATATAGGTGGTGTTAACAAAGCACAGATATGGCTGCTACTGTCTGACTGTAACAAGGATAATGCAGTTGACCTTAAGGACGCAATCTGTATTTTAAGACACTGCGTTACAAGTAAGGATTGTGCTTTTGTAGGTGAGGTTAACCACAGAGAATTACCAACAGAGCCTCCTACAGAAAAGCCAACAGTAGCACCAACAGAAAAGCCAACAGAAGCTCCTACAGTACCAGTAGAAGAAAATATTGTAACCTTTACAAATTCTCTTAACTGGGACGGTACAATATACTGCTATTACTGGTCAGACTCAAACACAAGCATGACAACATGGCCTGGTAAACCAATGTCTTATGCCCGTACAAACAGCATGGGACAAAAGCAATATACCTTTAATGTGCCAGATTCAGCAACCTATCTGATTTTCACTAACGGTAACAAGCAGACAGTTGATATTCCATACGACGGTGGCGAGATGAAATATTACGCTAAAGAAACTACCGATTCAAAGGGGCACTATGAATTTGCAACCTGGAAATAACCAGGGGCTTTGCCCCTGAGCAATCAATTCCTACGGAATTGGTTACATTACCCACCACCCTTTAAAAAGGTTGGACCTAAACTTTACGCCTGAGTGTCTGCTACGCAGTCACTCAAGGTGGCAAGGTTTAAAGCTTTGATAAGATATCACATTGTAGAAAACACCATTTGGTCGTGTATAGCGTTATGGTATTAGTATTAAGTACCCATCGTGCAGCTCTGACCTGAAAATACAATTTATATTATCTGCAATTTATATGATTTTTTCTTATTGAATAACTTTGGTAAATTGTAAAATGAAATTGAACAGATAAATAA
>JAXJDU010000360.1:0-13365 GCA_036301785.1 Acutalibacteraceae bacterium
ATTGTAGAAATCCGTGGTGGTGCAGGTGGCGAAGAGGCAGCCTTGTTTTCTGCTGTGCTATACAGAATGTACTCTATGTATGCAGAAAAGCGCGGCTTTAAAACAGAGCTTTTAAACGCAAACGAAACTGACATTGGTGGCTTTAAAGAAGTAAGCTTTATGGTAAATGGTCAGGGTGCATATTCACGATTAAAGTTTGAAAGTGGTGTACACCGTGTACAGCGTGTACCAGAAACCGAAACACAGGGCAGAATACATACCTCTACAGTAACAGTCGCAGTATTACCAGAGGCAGAGGATGTAGAGCTGGAAATTAACCCTGCTGATTTGCAGATTGATACCTTCAGAAGTAGTGGTGCAGGTGGTCAGCACATAAACAAAACCGAGTCTGCTATCAGAATCACTCACCTGCCTACTGGCGTAGTTGTAGAATGTCAGGACGAAAGAAGTCAGTATAAAAACAAGGATAAGGCAATGAAGGTTCTGAAATCACGCTTGTTGCAGGCAAAACGAGATGAGCAGACTCAGGCAATTGCACAGGACCGTAAATCTCAGGTTGGTACTGGTGACAGAAGTGAGCGTATAAGAACATATAACTACCCTCAGAGCAGAGTAACTGACCACCGTATAGGACTTACATTATATAAGCTGGACGAGATTGTAAACGGTGCACTTGATGAGGTTATAGACCCACTGATTACAGCATACCGTGCCGAGCAGTTGCAGGAAGGACTTGAGCAGTAATGAATACACAGGTATTAAAGCCTGACCAAAAAGCTTTAGAGTTAGCTGGTGAGCTTTTAAGAAATGGCGAGCTTGTTGGTATGCCTACCGAAACAGTATATGGCCTGGCAGCAAATGCACTTGACGGCAACGCTGTAGAAAAGATTTTCAAGGCAAAGGGCAGACCAATGGATAACCCTTTGATTGTGCATATATCAGATATTTCTCAGGTTGACAGCCTTGTAAGCACTTTTCCGGAAAAAGCTAAACAGCTTGCACAGGCATTCTGGCCAGGAGCGTTAACTATTATTATGCCTTGCTCTGATAATGTGCCGTTTCAGGTTACAGCAGGCTTAAAAACAGTAGCAGTGCGTTTTCCGTCACATAAAACAGCGTTAGAAATCATCACAAGTGCAGGCGTACCATTGGCAGCACCGTCAGCTAATCTGTCGGGCAGTCCCAGCCCTACAACTGCACAGCATGTTTATGACGATTTAAACGGCAGAATACCACTTATTATTGACGGTGGAGAAAGCAAGGTAGGGCTGGAATCTACAGTTATCACTGTTGCAACCGAACCACCAACCCTGCTACGTCCAGGTGGAATTACCGTTGAGCAGCTTGAAGAGGTTATAGGTGAAATCAGCATTGATAAGGGTGTAACACAGATGCTTGACGCAAACGCAATTGTCGCAAGCCCAGGCATGAAATACAAGCACTACTCACCAAAAGCAAGAATTATTATATTAAAAGGCAATCAGACTGAATATATTAATTATATAAACACAAATAAGGATAGCTCTACAGGTGCATTATGCTACGACAGCGATATTGATAAGCTTACAGTGCCATATGTATCATTAGGAAGCGAATCAGACTATACAGCACAGGCACATAATCTTTTCACAGCACTAAGACAGCTTGACGAAATGGGGTTAAAAATCGTATACGCCCGCTGTCCTGACACCGATGGTGTAGGTCTTGCCGTTTACAACAGACTTATTCGCTCTGCTGGATTTGAGGTGATTAACCTTGCGTAGCTTTACACTTATAGGCGTTACAGGGCCTACAGGTGCAGGTAAATCTACTGTAACAGAATACCTGAAAAGCAAGGGCTGTTACGCTATAGACGCTGACAAGATAGGCAGAATGTCGCTTGAAAAGGGCAGTGATTGTCTTGTACAGGCGTGTGCTGTATTTGGCAATGATATTCTTAACAGCGACGGCACACTTAACCGTCAGCTGCTTGCCAGAAAAGCATTTTCAACACCAGAAAACACTCAAAGGCTTAACAATATAACTCATCCGTGGATAACCATGCAGGTTATAAGGACTATTGACGAAATAAGAAGCAAAGAAGATAACCCTATAATTTTATTCGATGCTGCTGTTTTGCTGGAGAGTAAAATGGATGTACTTTGCGACTATGTAATAGCAGTAGTAGCCCCTGTAGAAATTCGCCGTGAGCGTATTATCATAAGAGATAATCTTACAGAAGAAAATGCTGACATAAGAATAAAAGCACAAAACAGCAATGATTTTTATACAGAGCGTGCAGATTTTGTAATTGATGGCAGCCTATCAATGGAGGAAATATATCTTAACACTGATAAAATACTTGAGAATATCATGCACAGAAGCATAATCGGGAGGTGAGCAAAATTACCACAGCAAGAAGAAAACGAGGCAGAAGAAAGAAAAAACCTCAGCTTTATCTGGGTGGTATAGTTGCACTTGGCATATTTGTTGCAGTATTTATTTTACTTTCCATAATAATAGTAATAATTTATGTCAACTCTACAAAGGGTTTAGGTCGTGTGCTTCATCCTACTGATTATGATGAATATGTTTATGAATATTCAGAAACATATAATGTTGACCCGAATCTTGTATTTGCTGTAATAAAAACAGAAAGTAATTTTGACCCTAACGCCGAATCACATGCAGGTGCTTTGGGACTTATGCAGATAATGCCCGAAACCTTTGAGTGGCTGCAAACCTACAAAAATGGTGAAGCCTCAATGGGCAGTGAGTATTTGTATGAGCCACAGGTTAACATAGAATATGGGTGTATCTTTTTAGAATTTCTGCTTGATAAGTATTCAGATGAGGAATCAGCTGTAGCAGCCTACAACGCTGGCTTTGGTACAGTTGACAACTGGCTTGCTGACGAAAGCTACTCAACAGATGGCGAAACTCTGAGCAACATACCATACCCCGAAACAAAATCATATGTAAAAAAGGTAATGCTTGCAAAGTATTATTATGAAAATAACGGAGAAATTAATAAAGAAAGGGATTGACTATAATGGATAATAAAGAAAAATCACAGGCTGCACAGCTTAAAGAGAAGCTATTTATTAAAAAGCAGGTTGGAATTAAAAAGCTATCTGCCGAAGAAATTGCAAAAGCTGATGAATTCTGCAAAGGCTATGTAGAATTTCTGGATAATGCAAAAATTGAGAGAGAGGCTGTAGAAACCTCTGTAAAGATAGCACAGGCAAACGGTTTTACTGAGTACGACTGCAACAAGCAGTATAACGCTGGCGACAAGGTTTATGTTGTAAACCGTAAAAAGAATATACTGCTTGCTGTATTCGGTAAGAAAACAGTAGATAACGGTGTGCGTTTTGCTATTGCACACATAGATTCACCACGACTAGACCTTAAACCAAACCCACTTTACGAAGCAAACGACCTTGCTCTGTTCAAAACTCATTACTATGGTGGTATCAAAAAATACCAGTGGACAGCAATTCCACTGGCTTTGCACGGTACAGTTGCATTCAAAGACGGTTCAACAGTTATCGTTAATATCGGTGAAAACGACACAGACCCTTGCTTCTGTGTAACAGACCTTTTACCACACCTTGCAAAGGATCAGGTAACAAAGCCAATGGCTAAGGTATTTACTGGTGAGGATATGAATGTTCTTATCGGTAGCCGACCATTCAGCAACGACGAAGAAGCCGAGCTTGTAAAGCTTAATATACTGAATATTCTTTTTGAAAAGTATGGTATTCTTGAGGAGGACTTCCTTTCTGCCGAGCTTACACTTGTTCCTGCGTTTAAAGCAAGAGATATCGGTCTTGACAGAAGCATGATAGGTGCATATGGTCACGACGACAAGGTATGTGCTTACCCTGCACTTATGGCTGCAATAAATACAGAAGCACCAGAATATACTGCTATTACTCTTTTAGTTGACAAGGAAGAAACTGGCAGTGACGGTAATACAGGTATGCAGTCTGCATTCATGGAGCATTTTATAAACGAGCTTGCAGACGCTCAGGGAGTAAAGGGCTATACAGCACTTAACAACAGTAAATGTCTGTCTGCCGATGTTAACGCAGCCTTTGACCCTACCTATGCAAGTGCATACGAGCCAAACAACAGCTCTTATATAAACAATGGTGTAGTAATCACAAAATACACTGGCAGTGGTGGTAAATACGACACCTCTGACGCTTCTGCTGAATACATGGCAGAAATTCGCAGTATGCTACAGCGTGAAAATGTGCTATGGCAGACTGGCGAGCTTGGCAAGGTAGACGGTGGTGGTGGTGGCACCATTGCAAAATATGTTGCTAACCTGAATGTAGATGTAGTTGACTTAGGTGTACCTGTGCTTTCTATGCACGCACCAATGGAGATTGTATCCAAGATAGATGTATACATGGCTTACAGAGCATTCTGTGCATTTTTTGAGTAATCAATTAAATAGCTAAAATAAAAAACAAGGGTATACTGCTAATGCGTACCCTTGTTTTTTGATTATTCAACTTTTAAAAATCATTTTGATTTTGCTGTGTGGTGTTGTTTTTAGAAAAAACACAGCCACAGTAATTTTGTCTGTACAGGTTGTATTCCTTAGATAGCACAATAGAGCGTTTGTATCCGTTTTTCTTTTTAAAATCGCTTACAAGATATTGCATATCATGCTTTTTTGCTGTTTCCTGACCGATATTATTTATTAAATGAGCATTTTTTAATGGGCTTATAGTGAGCGTAGTTGTGAAATAGTCAAATTTTTTTTGCTTTGCTACCTCGGCTGTTTTGCTCAAACGCAGGTTGAAGCACTTTGCACACCTTGCACCACCCTCAGGCTCATTTTCTAAGCCTTTACAGAGATTGAAAAAATCATCTGGATTGTAGTCACCCTCTAAAAAGTCTACAGGATTTTCAAACTGCATACTTTCTATGAGCCTTTTTTGTTCTTTTGCTCGGTAGCGATATTCCTCATCAGGTGAAATATTTGGGTTGTAATAAAAAACAGTTATTTTAAAAAACTTAGATAAATACTCGATAACATAGCTGCTGCAAGGTGCACAACAGCTGTGCAGCAACAGAGTAGGCACAGCCTCGCTTTGCTGTATTTTTAAAAGCTCCTTATCAAGCATTTTTTGATAGTTTATGTTGTTCATAGCTTTTCTCCAAGTATAAGTGACTCAAGCTCGCTGTAGCTGTCGGCAAGCTTGCTTGCACCTGCGTTTACAAGCTCGTCCTTTCCTCTGAATCCCCATGTACAGCCTATAACATCAATTTCTCCGTTCCGGGCTGTGCGAACATCTACATTGCTGTCACCAATGTATACAGTTCTGGATTTTTCTGCACCAAGCTTTTCAATTATTGCATTTAACGATGCAGGGTCTGGCTTTATAGGATATTCCTGTTTTTTACCCCAAGCCTCTTTAAAGTGAATGTCAGGGAACAGCTTGTCTAAAATAGCCTTTACAAATATATCTGGCTTGTTTGACAGCACAGCCAGAATAACACCCTTGCTTTGTAAAGCTGAAAGTACCTGCTCGCTTTGTGGGTACGCACAGGTTTTGTCTGTGGTGTGTTCACCGTAGTAATGGTCGAAATCTGCTTTTAAAGCAGAGATTGTTTCTTCATTGTCACAGCCACTTGCTGTTTTAACAAGGTTAACTATACCACTGCCCACCATAAGCTTGTAGCTTTCGGTAGGGTGTGGCTTGAAGCCGTTTTTTACTAATGCGTAATTTACAGCATCGGCTAAATCCTCAAGTGTGTTTGCAAGTGTTCCGTCAAGGTCGAATATGGCGTATTGGTACATTGGTTTGCTCCTTAAAATCCGTAATACTTTTTGATATAGTCATCGTCGTTGATATCAACTTTTTTGCTGTCTGTTTTTGCTTTTCTCTTTTCAGGCTGTGGCTTTTCTTTGGCTTTGCTGTTGTTTTCAGATTTCTCAAGTGAATTAAGCTTAGCATTATACTTTATAAGTAAAACTATGGTTAATGCAGATATTAAAATAATAGCAGAGCAGATAGCACAATAAAGCACAACACCACTTGAATGTGGCACAGTTGCAGAGTAGCTCATAGCAAAGTTACCACCGTCAACAGTTGCAGTATAGCTGTTATCTTCAGCTTTTTTAGCGTTGACTGTAGAGCCTGAAGCATTATTCAGAAGATTCAGATTTCTTATATATTCTTTGTTTTCACTTTTTGCTGTGTAGTTAATAGGAATATTGCTGTTTGCACCACTAAGCATATGAGCGATATTTACATTATCAACCACATCAATATTAGTAACAACCGATAAGTTGTTAGTATGCTTGGTGCTTGAAAAGCTGTTACCACTTCCAAAAAGGTCAGCTACAGCAAGATTCAATTCTTCGGCAGTGCCCTGCTGTGTAACTCTGCAGGCTATACCATCTGCAAGAGTTTCCTTAGATACAACAAAGCCTCGTGAAGCTAAAAAGCTATAGGCATAATCAAGGCCCTTCTGACCGGTGTTGTAGTCGTATATAAAGTCAACAGAACGCTTAAAGCTGTTATCTGGGTTGCTTGTAAGAGCAATATTGATACCCTTTATAGAGTATTGCATACCGTCCGGTACTCTTATATCGTATACTCCGTTTTTGTCAGAAACCTTATAGGTGCTGTTTGACCAGCTGCCACTGGTTTGCCATTCTCCGTTAGAAAGTCCCACACCCTCGCCGTGTGTGGTTTCTTTTGGCAGAGTATAGCTGTAAGTAAGCTGTACAGGCTCGGTGTTTTCTGAAACAAAGCTTAGCAGGTCTATTTTTTCTTCAAAAACAAGCTGCTCGGCCAAAGGTGTACTGCTTTTGTTCTGGTCGCCATAATAAATACTTTCGTTGCGGCAGTCTACAAACAGTTTTGTATATTGCTGTAAGCGTGAAATATCCAGCTTCTGATATTTCACAGTAAAATCCATATACTCGTTGTTTTGTTTCCAGCTTGCTACACCCTCAGGTGCAACTCGTGATGTCATAAGCTCCTGTAAAGAAGCACCCAGCTTGTTGTAGGTTGCTACAGGTACTGATAATGTCATTGTTCTGTCGAACAATGTGTTTTTGTGGTTAACAGTATCTATTGTAACGCTTTTTACAGGCTCTCCCTTAACTGTAGAGGTGTTAAGGGTAGATGTTTTACTACTGAAGACCTCGCTGTTGTACTTTACTACATTAGATGTAGATTCGCATTTAAGCTGTATTTTAGAATCCTCATTCTGATATAGTGCATCATCAAGCCACGCAACAAGTGACATACCATCAAAGTCCTCTTTGTAATATGTTCCCTTAGAAAGTGGTGTGTTGGTGTATCCATAAGCAACAGCAATCTGTCTGCCTATAATACTTGCGATTTTTGTTTTATATTCATCTAATGATGAGAATGATAGAACAAATACACATTTATAGGTGCCGTCTGCTGCTTCGGTGCGATAGCTCAGGTTTTTAGGACATTTTTCTCGTATTGTTTTTTCTATAACCTCTTGCTTGTCTGTTTTATTTGAAATGCTTTTGTCGAATATAAGTGTTACAACACGCTCGCCTACAAAATCATCAGAAACCTTCATAAGATTTTCTACCTGTGTTTCTGTTTTACCACAGCCACCTGCAAAAAGCATTATTGCCAAGGTAAAGAAGCATATTACGATAGGCTTTATTATTTGTTTTTTTCTTTCCAATTTTAAACATCTCCTGTTTAGGTTACTATTACAGGCCCTTTTCCTGTTCAAGCAATACAACTCTTGCAGGAGCAGCCTCGGCACCGTCTATTTTTAATGGCAAAGCAACCACGGTGTAGTGTCCGTCTTTTATTTTTGATAAATCAAGATTTTCGATTACAAGTATATCGTTAAGAGCAAGCTCTCGGTGCACTCGCATTTCCTCAGGCTCAAATCCGATTGATATGTTTTCGGTACCTACCAGTTCAACATTGTATTCAGCCATAACAAATACAGCACTAAGTGATAAAATGCCCTCGCCAGTACCCTTGAAAAGTATTTTTTTATGACAACGAGGCAGAAGCTGCTCCATATCCTCGCCTGTAAGTACATCCTTTACAGTGATAACGGTACAGCCACCATAAAAGCGTGACATAGGGTAATCTGTAATGCTGTTGCCATCGTCTAAAAAATGCTTTGGGGTGTCTATATGTGTGCCTGCGTGATTGCAGAATTTTATTTTGGATAAGTTATAGTCATCACCACAGTCAATTCTGTAAACCCACTGAAAGTCGGTTACAGGGTCACCTTCATAAACAGGTGCAGATGTAATTTCTTTTGTTATATCATATACTATCATAAGCGTTCCCTCCAAATTATATACATTTTAATTCTACCACATTATATAAAAAAATAAAAGATTTTTGATAAAGTATTGTCGGTTTATATTGTAGTTTAGTATAAAATAAGATATATGATTTGATTTTAAAAATCACTTTTTTGATTATAATAACCTTAAATATTGTTGACTTTTTATGTGGTTTTGGTTATTATATATTATATGAATATATAATATATAATATATATGGAGGTAGTTTACAATGTTAAGAAAAAATGATAATAGCAAGCTTGCCATAATAATTGCAGCAATAGCAACAATTACAGCTGTAGCTGCTACTGTAGCTGCGTTGCTTGTAGTCAGAGAAAAGAAAAGAAAAAGAGAAGAGCAGGAGCTAGACGAGTATCTGGATTATTCAATTCAGTAAAATAAAAAAAACTGGTCACACCACATAGCTGGTGTGACCTTTTGTTTAGTGTCAGTAAATTCCCTTGGCAAGGTATAAAAGCATTTTTTCGGTTTTATCATATATCGGCTGTAGCTGCGTGAGACTTAAAGGATTTTTGCCTTTGCCTAGCTCTGCTGTAAAGGCTGGTATATGTAGCTTATCTATAAGCCAATCCTTAAAACCTCCACCAGTGGCTATGTTTTCGGGTGTTGAAAGCGTGTAGCCACTAAGCTCAGCCATTTTTTCGGCTATTTTTTTGCTTATAGCTGGTGTGTTGTCACCAAAGTGCCAGTAAATTTCCTCACCTTGTGTGTGAAGTGCAACAGCTGATGCAATGCTGTTATGTCTGCAATAGCTTACAAGAGACTTTGTTTCTGGCTCGCTGTGAGGATATACACCACCGTAACGGGTTGCACAGGGAGATGTTATACCCATAGCAGTTTCTTTAGCCTTAAGATTTTGCCAGTCTGCGTTGAAGTTATGGTTTATGTCAACACCCATAGCGTTGCTTTGCCAATGCAGGGTATCGCCAGCACTAAGGTAATCAATGTAATTTTTCAGATGTCTGGCAGATGTACTTCCGTTTATAGATATTTCTACACCGTCAGGATTCACGCATGGTATAATTGCCAAAGAGTGTTGAGAAAAATATTCCCATAAATTTTCATTTTGCAGGCTTTTGTGGTTGATTATTGAGTCGCATATATTTATAATAAATTTATATAAAACAAAAGAGGTTATCCATTCCATACCATGAAATGCACCACAAAGCAATATTTTTTTGCTGCTGTTGCCGATTGTATAGCATTCTATGGGTCTGCCCAGAATGCTTTTGCCTATGGGTTGTATATCCACAAAAAAGTAATTGCTTTTAATGTAGCTTTTTAACTCGGTGCGTGTGCTTTCGTTACAGGGCTGTAAAAATAAATCAGTGGTATTCATTAAATCACTCCTTTATATTTATGCGTATGCGTGATGGTTGCAAATTATTTAATATATAGTCAGAAAAAAAGGAGAAACAGCAATGGAGCTATACGAAAAAACTCTTAGCAGTACAGATATATTTAAGGGTAAGGTAATTCATGTTACATTAGACGAGGTAGAGCTGCCTGACGGTCGCAAATCAAAAAGAGAGGTTGTTAATCATCCGGGTGGTGTATGTGTGGCTGCATTGAATGATAAAAACGAGCTTTATTTTGTGCGTCAGTTCAGATATCCATACAAAGAGGTTGTGCTGGAACTACCTGCCGGAAAGCTTGAAAAGGACAGCACTCCACTTGAAAACGGTATAAGAGAGCTTAAAGAGGAGATAGGTGCAGTGGGTAAGGATTACAGATTTTTAGGAGAGCTGTATCCGTCGGCAGGCTATTGTGGAGAGATAATATACCTTTATTTTTGCAGAATAGAAAGCATAGGAGATAACTGCCTTGATGAGGGTGAATTTTTAAACCGAGAGGTTATTCATATAGACAAAGCAGTAGAAATGGTTTTGAATAACGAGATAAAAGACAGCAAAACACAGACAGCTGTGCTTAAAACTGCAATGCTTTTGAAAAACGGTGTTTTATAATCTGAGAAGTTGTGGTATAATAGATAAATAAAATTTATTAAGGTGGTATGGCTGGTGGTTATTAGCCCTGTATTGATAATAATTGTAGTTGCAATTTTGATAGCAACAGCGTTTTTGTATATTATAAACAGACCAAAGGTGCCTATTTTTACAGGTGTTTTCCTGTTTTTGCTTCTGGTGTTTGTGGCTTTAACCTTTGTGCTTAATGTAGAGCTTTCTTCTACTACTAACATATTAAAGCCAGAAAACAATGCCTTTAATGCGATATGTAGCTTTATAACAATGCAGGATAAACCAACCTCGCAAACGCTGTTAGATAGCTTTAATCTTTTTGGTAAAATAGATATTGCTCTTATTATTGTTACAGGAATCGTATTTGTACTTGAAATGAGGGTATTGTTTAAGGCTACATCAAATAAATAAACAAAAGGGGATATTAATGACTATTTATAATACAATCGAAAAGCTGGAAAAGCCTACAGCTGTTGCACTGGGACATTTTGACGGCATACATCTGGGTCATCAGCTTGTAATAAATAACGCAGTCAAGTGCAAAAAGCAGGGACTTGTGCCAGTGGTGCTTACATTCAGCCAGAATCCTGCGTGTGTACTGACAAAAAAGAAGATACCATATCTGATGGATAATGATTATAAAAACGAGTGTATAGAGGCATTAGGTGTTGAGTATCTGTTTAATCTGGATTTTCAGTCAATTATGAACTTAACTGCCGAGGAGTTTGTTTCTGAAATTTTACACAAAAAGCTTAACGCAAAGCGTGTGTACTGTGGTTTTAACTATCATTTTGGCAGTGGTGGAAATGCCAACAGCGAAACATTACGAGACTTATGCTCGGAATATAACATAGAGGTAGTGTCTTTGCCACCTGTTTTGTTTAATGACGAGCCTATAAGCTCTACCAGAATACGCCACTATTTAAAGCAGGGCAGAGTAGCCGATGTTACCAAAATGCTAGGCAGAGAGTTTGCGTATAGATTGCCTGTATGCAAGGGTAATCAGCTTGGCAGAAGAATGGGCACACCAACCTTTAATCAGCCAATACCAGAAAATATGATTTTACCACGCTATGGTGTATATGTAACTGCAGTGATAATGGAGGACGGCACAAAGGTTTGTGGTGTAACAAACATAGGAATAAAACCTACAGTCGGCAGTAATGCACCACTTGCAGAAACATGGATGCCAAAATATAGCTGTGGTGAGCTGTACGGAAAAACTCTGGAGTTTCATATTCTTGACTTTGTAAGAGGAGAAACAAGGTTTGACAGTATATTTGAGCTTAAAGCAGCCATACTTGCAGACGGAGAATATGCAGAAAAGTGCTTTAGCAACTACTATAAAAAATAGAAACCAAAAAGTCGCAGGTGTCTGCGACTTTTTTATGGAGAAAATTATTCCTTTAGTCATTTTTTACCGTAATATTAAGCCTCGATTATACGATGTAATACTGCATCACTTTGTAATCGTTATATATCTGATACAAGCTTTATACTAAATTTTTTGCACTTGACTTTCCAGAATATAATTATCCTATAACTTCGTCAACAGCAACACCGAATCTTTCAGAATCCTCTGATTTTATAGTATTTAACAAAGCAATAATTATTTGCTGTGTCTGAATATCAGACGCACCAACAGCCTTCTTAAACATTTGCCTTGAAGGAGCATGATTTAATATTCTATACATAATAATTTTTGCCCACTCAGGAGCTGTCACAGTCATATCTGCAATTCCTGAAACAGTAAGCTGAAACGCTTTTTCTGATGAGAATGTTTCTATTAAATGTATAAGCCCAAACATCATTTCGTGGTCATTTGTATTATCATCAAACACCCTGCACAAAGCAAGAATATCGTCTTCCTGAATTGCCTCAAACAGCTTGCAGGAAATTTCTTCAAATTTTTCAATTGCCTCGTCAGTATTCAACAAACGATTTTCATATAACTCGTTTATCAGCTTTTCCATCATTACACACCCTTCTATGCCTATTATTCAAGAAACCCCACTGTATTTGAAATACAGTGGGGTTTAAATTATCTATTAAAAACTATAAGCGTTTAAATTACTTAAAGCTTCCATAGCTCCTTAGCATACTGAAGGATTGTTCTGTCTGATGAGAAGTGACCAGCGTTTGCTACATTCTTCAGGCACTGCTTACCAAACTTAATTCTGTCGCTGTAGTTCTGGTTACACTCAATCTTCTTGTCTACATATGACTGTAGGTCAAGCATGATGAAGTAGTGGTCTGGTGCATGCCAGTGTGTGCCGTCAAGTAGAGCTCTGTGTAGCTCAACAAAGCTACCCTCGCCCTGATGGTCAACACCGTCTGAGAATGTACCATCAACAAGTGTGTCGATAGCCTTCTTGATCATTGGGTTAGAATCGTAGATTGCTCTTGGGCAATAAGCATTTCTAGCCTTCAGATCCTCGATATCTTCAACTCTAGCACCGAAGATATACTCGTTCTCTTCGCCAGCCTTCTGTGTAATCTCAACATTAGCACCGTCGTAAGTACCAAGTGTAACAGCACCGTTAAGCATAAACTTCATGTTACCTGTACCAGAAGCCTCAAGACCTGCTGTAGAAATCTGCTCTGAAATATCAGCAGCTGGGAAGATCTTCTCGCCGTAAGAAACATTGTAGTTAGATACGAATACAACCTGTAGCTTATCCTTTGTATCTGGATCGTTGTTTACTAGCTTAGCGATCTCGTTGATATACTTGATGATAGCCTTAGCTCTTGCATAACCAGGAGCAGCCTTAGCACCAAAGATAAATGCTGTTGGGTTCCAGTTAGGTAGCTCGCCAGCCTTTAGCTTCTGATAAATAGCAACAATTGAGAAAGCGTTGATCAGCTGTCTCTTGTACTCGTGCAGTCTCTTAACCTGTACATCAAAGATAAAGCTTGGATCGATATATACATTATCGTGCTTCTGAATGAACTCAGATAGCTGCTTCTTCTTCAGGTCCTTAATAGCGTTGAACTCTTTGATAGCCTTTTCGTCGATCTTATCGTTAAGCTTATCTAGCTTATCTAGATCTCTTAGCC
>JAXJDU010000361.1:0-2508 GCA_036301785.1 Acutalibacteraceae bacterium
GTGCATAACCTGATCGCCTGCCTTATAGCTTGCACTTGTTGCTGCTGGCTTAGCCTGTGGCTGATATGTACGGTTTGCAAAGTTATTCGCCTTTGCAAATGTGCCACTTAAATATCCACCATTACCTGTAGCTGTACCGGCAGTGCGTGATACACCAGCTGAGCTTGCTGTTGGTGATGTAAAGCTACGCTGAACAACTGCTGAAGTTATCTCTGCAAGCTCTGTTGGAATTTCGTTAACGAAGCGTGAAACTTTATTACGGTTTGTTGTTCCAAAAAGCATACGCTCGTTTGCTCGTATAATATGCAGCTTTTCTTTTGCTCTTGTAATGCCAACATAGGCAAGTCTTCGTTCTTCCTGTAGCTCGGTTGGATTCATAATAGACTGTATACCAGGGAAAATTCCTTCCTCGGCACCTGGAATAAATACAATAGGAAACTCAAGACCCTTTGCTGAGTGTAATGTCATAAGCACTACGCTGTCGGAATCCGAATCGTAATTATCAATATCAGAAAGCAACGCTATATCCTCTAAAAAACCAGAAAGTGTAGCCTCCTCAGGGTTATCTTCCTCGTAGTTTTTGATATTGGTCATAAGCTCGTTGATATTTTCTATACGGCTTTCGTGGTCTTCCTTTTCTTTTTTCAGGGATTCTATGTATTCTGTACGGTCTAGAATTTCGTTATATAGCTGACAGATTGTTGTATCCTCATCTTCAGCATATTCTATAAGGCTGTCAATAAGATTTGTAAATTCCTTAAGCTTTGGCACTGCTCTTTTCAGTGGTTCGTAATCCTCTGCATGGCTGATAACATAGTAAAGGCTCTCACCTGTTACATCTGCAATTTCAGAAGCCTTTTCTACAGTTGCATTACCTATTGCACGCTTTGGCTTGTTAATAATTCTGCGTAATCTTATATTGTCGGCAGGGTTGCTTATAACCTGCAGGTAAGATGTCATATCCTTAATTTCTTCTCTGTCATAAAAGCGATGACCACCTATCAGACGGTGTGGAATACCACTTCGTGCCATATTCTGCTCTATGATATTCGACTGTGCATTGGTACGGTATAAAACAGCAAAGTCAGAGAATTTTCTGCCGTTTGCAACCTGCTCCAGTATATTTTCTGATATATACTTAGCCTCGTCACGCTCGTTGATTGCTGTGTGTACAGCAATTTTGTCACCCTGTGCGTTATCTGTCCAAAGGGTTTTACCCTTACGCTTTTCATTATGTGCAATAACGCTGTTGGCTGCGTTAAGAATTGTTTTTGTTGAACGATAATTCTGCTCAAGTCTGATAACCTTACCGTCTGGGTAATTCTGCTCGAAGCTAAGAATATTTTCAATAGTAGCACCACGGAATTTATAAATACTCTGGTCGTCATCACCAACAACACAGATATTTCTGTTTTTGGCTGCAAGCATACTGATAAGCCTGTACTGTGCCATATTGGTGTCCTGATACTCGTCTACCATAATATATTTGAACAGATTCTGATAATACTCAAGTATATCACTGTTTTCCTCAAACAGCTTTACTGTGTTGTAAATAAGGTCGTCAAAATCCATTGCATCAGAATCCTTTAAACGCTTTGCATATAGTGCATACGCCTTTGCAATGCTGATTCTTCTGCTGTCTGTCATTGCTTCCTTTTTGAAGTCCTCAGGGCCTTTAAGCTGGTCCTTAGCTCTTGATATTTCTGTAAGCACACTTCTGTGAGGTAATATCTTTTCATCTATATTCATAGATTTTAATATTTCCTTCATCTGTCTGCGTTGGTCGTCGGTATCGTAAACTGTGAATTTGCTTGTATAGCCAAGTCTTTCACCGTAGCGTCGCAAAATTCTTGCACAGGTTGAGTGGAAGGTAGATGCCCATATATCGGTTGCGTCTGGTACTCGTGCAATTATTCTTTCTTTCAACTCTCCTGCTGCCTTGTTTGTAAATGTAATAGCCAGAATCTGCCATGGCTTTGCAGGGTAAACAGCAAGCTTTTTCTTCATCTCGGCAGAAACCTCTTTTTTATTTTCAACAGCCACCTCAAGCTCGGCAATTTCTTCGTCAGTAAGCTCCTCTTTAAAATAACTGCTGTTATAGGCATTACCCCAGCTTACAAGGTTTGCTATTCTGTTTACAAGCACAGTTGTTTTACCACTTCCTGCTCCGGCAAGTATAAGCACAGGACCTTGTGTAGTAAAAACAGCCTCCTGCTGCATATTATTCATTCGTGAAAATTCATTTTCCATAAGCTTATTTCTAAGCGATGTAAGATTATTATTTGTCATTTTTTATCCTTTCACATAAATATAACCGTTAATCAAGCTTAACGGTTATAACAGGGCATATTTTCTTAATTATCAGAATTTATCTTTAATCTGCTCGTAGCATTCTTCGTAAAGATTCTTTGTATTCTGGTCAACTTCATAGTTATCTACAAAGCAATAGTTGATAAGGTACATTTTTACATCCTCTGGCTTTTCTGTATTGAAGGTAAAGTATGCAGA
>JAXJDU010000362.1:0-2547 GCA_036301785.1 Acutalibacteraceae bacterium
TAAATGCTGTTGGGTTCCAGTTAGGTAGCTCGCCAGCCTTTAGCTTCTGATAAATAGCAACAATTGAGAAAGCGTTGATTAGCTGTCTCTTGTACTCGTGCAATCTCTTAACCTGTACGTCAAAGATAAAGCTTGGATCGATATATACGTTGTCGTGCTTCTGGATGAAGTCAGATAGCTGCTGCTTCTTTAGAGCCTTAATAGCGTTGAACTCCTCGATAGCCTTGTCGTCGATCATATCGTTTAGCTTATCTAGCTTATCTAGATCTCTTAGCCAGCCCTCGCCAACTCTCTTTGTGATGAACTCAGAAAGCTCTGGGTTACATAGGCCTAGCCATCTACGCTGTGTAATACCGTTTGTCTTGTTCTGGAAACGCTCTGGATATACCTGGTACCACTCCTTAAGAACATCGTCCTTCAGGATTTCTGTGTGTAGCCAAGCAACACCGTTTGTATGTGTAGAAGCATAAATAGCAAGTCTAGCCATGTGAACTATATCGTTATCAATAATTCTCATCTTGTAACGCATATCGCCATAAATGTTCTTCTGATCGAAGTCACGGTCCATAAACTGCTGAATTCTCTCGATGTATACATATACATTAGGAATAACATCCTTCATCAGGTTGATATTCCACTTCTCAAGAGCTTCACCAAGAACTGTGTGGTTTGTATAGTTAAATGTCTTCTGAGCAATGTCAAGAGCTGTTTCAAAGTCAACGCCCTCTGCATCTAGAAGTCTGATAAGCTCTGGAATAGCAATTACTGGGTGTGTATCGTTTAGCTGAATAGCATACTCGCTTGAGAATTTGCTGAAATCGTTACCAAACTTAGCCTTATATCTCTTCAGAATGTTCTGTAGAGAAGCACTGCTGAAGAAATACTGCTGCTTTAATCTTAGAACCTTACCCTCATAGCCGTTATCGTTAGGATATAGAACCTTAGAGATGTTCTCAGCTGCGTTCTTAGCCTCTACAGCCTTTGTATAGTCGCAGTTGTTGAATGCTAGGAAGTCGAAGTCCTCAACAGCCTCTGCCTGCCATAGACGAAGTGTGTTGATGTTCTCTGTGCCGTAACCGATTACAGCCATATCATAAGGTACAGCCTTAACAACCTGATCCTTAAATGTTACAAGAACAGTATCCTCTTCTCTACGGATACACCATGGATCATCAAATCTCTGCCAATCGTCAGCAACCTCAACCTGTCTGCCGTCCTGAATTAACTGCTTGAACAGACCGTACTTATAACGGATACCGTAACCATCTAGTGGTACATCCTGTGTAGCAGCACTATCCAAGAAGCAAGCTGCAAGACGACCCAGACCACCGTTACCCAGAGCAGCGTCGTCTACCTCTTCAAAAGAGTTGATGTCAATACCCTTAGCAGCTAGTAGCTCCTTAACCTCGTTAAGAATGCCCATGCAGAAAAGGTTGTTGTACATCATACGACCCATCAGGAACTCTGCTGATAGGTAGTAAGCTCTACGCTTGCTAGCGTGGTTAGCCTTAGCCTTTGTCCATCTGTCGCTGATTTCAGCCATCATTGCTTTACCTAGTACATTGTGTAGCTCAGAAGCAGAAAGCTCCTCCAGGTTTTTGCAATACTCGCTTTTAGCAATCTGAATCAGATTGCTCATCATCTTGTTTTCACTCATTGGTCATTTTCCTCCAGTCTACCGTATGTTGTAGCCAAATTTTTTAATCTTGCCGCAAGCTCTTCTGTAAGAACCTCTGGCTTTATTCTCCAAACCCAGTTACCGCCAAGTGTAGACGGAATATTCATTCTGGCCTCTGTACCAAGTCCTAGAATATCCTGCATTTGAATAATTGCGTATTTACTAACACTCTCGTAAGCAGTGCGGATAATACCCCAGTTGTAGCCCTCTTCCTCTGTAAGGTTACAATACTCTCTAGCAAAGTTTACATCCTCTGGCTTAGCAGTAGCAAACCAACC
This sequence comes from Acutalibacteraceae bacterium, assembly GCA_036301785.1. Taxonomy (GTDB): domain Bacteria; phylum Bacillota; class Clostridia; order Oscillospirales; family Acutalibacteraceae; genus CAG-964. The sequence continues at coordinate 1,957 of JAXJDU010000362.1, forward strand.
CATAATTGTGTCGTTGTCGTGTGTACCACTGTAAACTACGCTGTTTTCTGTGTATTTAGATGGTAGATAATCGTTTTCTTCACCACTGTCAAAAGCAAACTCAAGAACCTTCATGCCTGGATAGCCTGAATCAGCAAGCAGCTGAATAACACCAGGTGTTAATAGTCCAAGGTCCTCTGCAACGATTGGGAAATCACCGATTGCTGCCTTCATCTTGTGGAAGAACTCAATACCAGGGCCTTCAAGCCATTCGCCACCGATAGCATTTTCAGCAGGGAATGGAATAGCATAGTAAGAGTCGAACGCTCTGAAGTGGTCAATTCTTACTATATCAAATAGGTTAGCTGCACTCTTAATACGTGCAAACCACCACTTGTAATCTGTTTCTTTTAGGTACTCCCAGTTATATAGTGGGTTACCCCATAGCTGACCTGTAGCAGAGAAGTAATCAGGTGGACAACCTGCAACACATACTGGCTGTTTGTCTTCATCTAGCCAGAATACCTCTGAATTAGCCCAAGTGTCAGCACTATCCATAGCAACATATATAGGCATATCACCCATAATCTGAATGCCAAGGCTGTTTACATA
>JAXJDU010000363.1:0-2218 GCA_036301785.1 Acutalibacteraceae bacterium
ACCAAAAGGCTTGCTGATGCTGTTTTTGAGGCATTCAGAGAAAAGGCTATAAAGACAGAAATTTTAGATATGAATACAGCAACGCCACAGCAATGTGCATTAGCTCTTGAAAATGCAAGCTTTGTAGCAGTGGGTGCAGGTACAATTAACCGAGATGCTCCGTCACAGGTGTGGAAGGCTTTGTCAGAAATTATGTGCATTAATACCGAGAGTAAAAGCTTTTTTGCGTTTGGCTCATATGGCTGGACAGGCGAGGGTGCAGACGCAGTTGATTTGCGTTTAAGACAATGTGGATTCTCACAATATGCAGAGCCTTTTAAGGTGTGCTTAAAGCCTGCAAGCGAAGATATACAGCAGATAAAGGCGATAACTACACAAATGATTGAAGAAGCTTAATTGTAAACAATTTTAGTAAGCTGTAGCTTGCTTGCATGGTGTTATCTTTTGTGATAAAATAGACATAATTTAAATATGTAAGACAATTTAAAGTGTAACAAAAGAAGCAAAAGCTCTTGTTACACTTTTATTTTTAAGGAGGTGCATAATGTCTTATTATATTCTTATTTCGGCCATAGTAATTATACTTTGCCTGGGAATGAGTAAGCTGAGCACTAAGCTGGGTGTACCGACACTTTTGCTTTTTATATGCTTAGGAATGATGTTTGGAAGCGATGGTTTTTTCAAAATTGAATTTGATAATTTAAAATTCGCAGAAAATATATGCTCGATTTCGCTTATATTCATTATGTTTTATGGTGGCTTTGGTACAAACTGGAAAAGTGCAAAAAGAGTTGCAGTAAAATCAGTAATGCTTTCTACACTTGGAGTAATTTTAACAGCAGGTATTATAGGCTTGTTTTGCTGTTGGATTTTAAAATTTGAGCTGTTAGAAAGCTTGCTTATAGGTGCAGTAATAAGTTCTACTGACGCAGCTTCGGTATTCTCAATTTTAAGAGGAAAAAAGCTGAATCTTAAATACAACACAGCTTCATTGCTGGAGGTTGAGAGTGGTAGTAACGACCCCTGTGCGTATATGCTTACGGTTATAATTCTTTCGCTTATGAACGGAGATGTAAGTAAAACAGAGATTTTTCACATGATTTCAGCACAGCTGATTTTCGGTGTATTGATTGGTGTTGTTACTGCGTTTTTCAGCTCGTATATACTTAATACTGTGAATTTTCCTACCAACGGATTTGAGTCGATATTTGTGTTTGCAATGGCTCTGGTTTCATACGCTGGTGCTTCTGTGCTGGGTGGCAATGGATATCTGGCAGTATATATAACAGGTATTATTCTGGGTAACAGAAAAATTGCCAATAAAAAATCATTGGTAAACTTTTTTGATGGAATAACGGGATTAATGCAGATACTTATTTTCTTCCTGCTTGGGCTAGTTTCTTTCCCTTCACAAATGAAAACAGTAGCATTATCAGCTTTGGCAATAGCAATATTCTTAACCTTTATTGCACGACCACTTTCGATTTTTCTTATTCTTGCACCGTTTAAATGCCCGTTAAATCAACAGCTGTTTGTATCATGGTCTGGATTAAGAGGTGCAGCTTCTATTGTGTTTGCGATTATGGCAATGGTTAGTCCTGCATATATAAAAAACGATGTGTTTCATGTTGTGTTTTTTATAGTTTTGTTCTCAATCGCAATACAAGGTACGCTTATTCCGTTTGTAGCCAGAAAGCTTGATATGATTGATGATAATGTAGATGTAATGAAAACCTTTAATGACTATACAAAAGAGGTACCTGTACAGTTTATAAAGCTGCCTATTGATAACGAACACCCATGGGTGAATAAGGAAATCTGTAATATAGATTTTCTGCCGGATACTATTCTTACGCTGATTATCAGAGGTGATAAGCAGATTGTGCCAAGAGGAAATACCACCTTGATTGATGGCGATATTGTGGTAATGAGTGGTTCATCTATTGAAAAAAGCTTTACAGGTAACCTTATCGAGATTGAAATCGACAATGAAAACGAGTGGCTTGGTAAGGCACTTTCTGAAATCAAGCTTGATACTGACCAGCTTGTAATCATGATAAAACGCAGAAGCAGGGTTATTATACCTGACGGTAATACAAGAATCCGAGAAAACGATGTGCTTATCATAAATAATTCAAAATAACAGGGTGTTGTGTCAAAATGAGATAAAATGAATTGTAGTTTAGCTGTGAGCTAACGCTCACACCAGTGGCTAGAT
>JAXJDU010000364.1:0-5620 GCA_036301785.1 Acutalibacteraceae bacterium
CCATAATTCGTGGTTTTGTCGGAATGTTTTAATAAATTTACATTCCTCCCACAAGGGATAGTTATTAATCCCTCAATTCAATAATAACTGCCTTTGCAGATTATTAGTGTGTTAATTACTCCACAAGCTCAGCCTGGCCAAGCTCTAAATCAACTGGAGTTTCTCTGCCGAACATAGAAACTGTTACCTTTACTATGTTCTTTTCTGTATCAATTTCTTCTACAACGCCAACAAAATCCTCAAGTGGACCGTCTGTAATTCTTACTGAATCACCAACGCTGTATGAAACCTCTACGCTTCTTATTTCTACGCCCATCTTAATCACTTCATCATCTGACAGTGGAACAGGCTTTGATGATGGACCAACAAAACCGGTGCAGCCACGAATATTACGCACTACATACCATGTTTCGTCTGTATATACCATCTTGATAAATACATATCCTGGGTAAAGCTTACGCTCTACATCCTTAGCTACTCCATTTTCACCAATTTCTGTAACTATTTCTGTAGGGACTCTTACGCCCTGAATAACGTCGTGAAGATTTCTGTTTTCAACAGTTTTCTCCAATGTAGAAGCTACTTTGTTCTCATACCCTGAGTAGGTGTGAACAACATACCATTTTGCTTCTCCTGACATTGCACATCATCCTCTCACACAGTTTAGCCTGCAGAAGTCTCCATAACAAGACCTAGCAGTGCGAAAAGACCTCGATCCAATGCAAAAACAAACAGACCCATGATTATCATGATAACCAATACTACACCAAAGTTTTTGAAAACTGCTTTTGGTGCTGGCCATGTTATTTTCTTTATTTCTGCCTTGCATTCACGGAAATATTTTGCAATTCTAGCAAAGATGTTAGGCTTCTTATCTTTTTTCTTTGTTGCTTTTTTATCTGCAACAGCTTTGTCGGTAGTCTTTTTCTCGACCTTTTCAGCCATAACCTATACCTCCGAAATTACTTTGTCTCCTTGTGAAGAGTATGCTTGTTGCAAAATCTACAATGCTTCTTCATTTCCAGTCTTTCTGGATCATTCTTCTTGTTCTTCATTGTGTTGTAGTTACGCTGTTTGCACTCTGTACAAGCTAATGTTACTTTTACTCTCATTAACGGCACCTCCGATTATTGCGGTAAATTTCAGCCTCCCTCAAAAATGGGCACAAAAAAATAAGCCCCTTTTTTCCGAGGTAAATATACTATATCATATATATAGCATATAGTCAAGACTTTTTTAGATTTTTTTGCATTTACGCAAAATAAATGTGTCGATATTATACCATTTACTTACGGCTTTGTCAAATTGTAATAAACACCAATACACAGCCGTATTTTTTGCCATTTTATATGCAAACACAGCTCTTATTTTGCACCACGCAATATTGACCTTTAAACCCTGCCGTTATAAAATATTAACAGATGTCAACGATATCTTTTAAGGCGATTAAAAACCTATATGAAGGAGTTTATATATGAAAATATGTTCACGATGTGGCTTTGAAAATTTTGACGAGGCCTATCTTTGCAGAAAATGTGGTTCTAAGCTGAAAAAGAAGAAAAACAAAAGTCTGGACCTTGATGTCCAGAATACCTCTCCTTCTGGCCAGAGCTACTCAAACAGCTACCAGCAAAGCTACACACAGCAAACATATCAGGGCCAGACCTACGACCCTTATGCTCAACAGCAATACCAACAGCAGTATCAGGCTAACCAGTCATATCAGAACACCTATTACGATACATATCAGGGGCAGCAATATCAGCAGAATGAGTATCAGCAATATCAGGGCCAGCAATATCAGCAGAATGAGTATCAGCAATATCAGGGCCAGCAATATCAGCAGAATGAGTATCAGCAGGCACAGTCTCAAAACAGAGGCAACGCTGACTTTGGTACAAACGGTGGTCAGTTCAACAGCGATAATTACGATAATTCATACTCAAGCGATTATCAGGGCTCACAATCAGACTTTACTGAACAAAGTGTTTACGGCAACGATTATAACGATTATAACAATTACAACAACAACTACAACAACTATAACAACGGTTATAATAACAGCTACAACAACGATTATAACAGCTCTGCTGACAGCAATGCCGACAGCTTTAGCAATAACAGCTTTAACGATAACAGCGTTAACGATAACAGCTTTACTGGCAACTCACAGCAAATTCCGTTTGACTCACAGCAGCTTCCATTCGACCCACATCAGTTTATGAGCAACGGTAGCAAGCCACATGTTGAATTTACAGAAACCCATAACGGAAACCGTCATTCGTTTACGATGACCTCCACTACTGTATCACCACTTGGTGGCTCTGAAATTCCTATTCCTAATCTTGACGAGGCTTTGGATCAATTCAAGAATATGGCAATGCAACATATACGACCAAACCGTAATAAAAGCCATACAAGCGTAAATCAGTTCACACAAAAAGAATATACCAACTCAGCACGCATTGCCGAAGACAAGCTTAACAAGCCTAAAAGATTCCCTGTTGTTGCAATAGTGATTCTTGTAATTATTGTGGCTATCGGTGGTGCTGTAGTATATGCCGGCACTAACAGCTCAACTGCCGGCAAAAACAGTCTGTTCAGCAGCTCATCATCTGTTGAGCTGACTATAGCTGACAAAGCCTATGACCTGCACGGCGATAAAGACGCACCATACAGTGTAAGCTTCAAGCTGCCAAAGGGTTATTCGCTTGAAACCGAGCATTTCTCTGACTCACACTTAAAGTTCAACAAGAGCAGCAACAATACAGAAAGCACTAAGCAGAATAGCAAAGACAACGAAACAGAGCCTGCTGTTACTGGTACTATCTTTATATTAAACGAATCAGCAGATTCAAAGGTAGATGAACATAACAGAACCTTCCCAAAGACTGACAGCTTTGAAACCGAGGTAAAAAACATAGAAACACCACTTGGAAAAATGTCTGTTATTTGTATTGAGGGTGCAGGCCACTATTTTTATCATGGTTATGTGTCACTTGGTACAAACCACTGCTTATCTGTAAACACAACTACAACAGACAAAAAGTCTAAAACAGAGGCTTATCAGGCTTTGGAGCTTATAGCACAGAATATAGCTGAATCCAGTGGTTATACCTTTGAGGTTACAGGCGAATATCACACACTGACATCCTATGATAATGATAACATAAAGGTAAAAGTACCTCTTTTCAAGGATTATCACGACCCTCTAAACTCAGACTCCAACAGTGCTTTAATCTACGAAAGAAACATAAACGAAGAAAAAGTATTGAGCTATATAGTAAGAATAAATTACGAGAAAGCTGACAAGGTTATAGAAGAAAACTTTTCTGCCGAAAAATTCTCAAATATGCCTGTTTCCGAGCTTAAATCAACAGAGCAGGTTGATACAGCAATGGGTAAAATGACCCTTATCACATACGAAAATGGTTATCAGAATTATATTGGTATCATCCCTATAGACGATAATCACAGTATACAGATTTCTGTAACTAATGTAAAAGAAGAACATGTAGAAGAAGCAAAAGCAATATTAGATGCTATTGCACAGCATGGCAAGCTGACAAAATAATTCCAATAAAATAATCTCAACAAAAGCTCAACGCTCTGCCCATATGTCGGGCAGAGCGTTTTTTCAGTCTACAGAAGCTGCTCACAAACAACTGCATAACGCTATTTTTGCAAAGCTATGCACAATCACAACGCTTATTTTGCACTATATAGCATTGACCTTTAAATTGCGTTGTTATAAAATTATATTAAGTATTTATACCATACACCAAGCTTATACAAAGGAGTTTATTAATACATGAAAAAATGTACCAAGTGTGGCTTCGAAAATTTTGATGAAGCCTATCTTTGCAGAAAATGTGGTTCTAAGCTGAAAAAGCTGAAAAACAAAAGTCTGGACCTTGATATTCAGAACAGCTCGGCTACAAATCAGAACTATCAGCAGCAGACATATCAGGGTAACACCTACGACCCTTATGCTCAGCAACAGTACCAGCAGCAGTATCAGGCTAATCAGTCATATCAGAATACCTATTACGACACATATCAGGGTCAGCAGTATCAGCAGAATAATTATCAGCAGTATCAGCAGGCACAGCCACAAAACAGAGGTAATGTTGCTTCTGACATAAACAACAGTCAGTATAACAATGGCTATTACGATAATTCGTACACAAACAATTACAATGACTCACAGGCAGACTTTACCGGTCAGTACAACTACAACAATTACAACAACAGCTACGATAACAACAGCTACAACAACTATAGCAACAATAATTACAATCAATCTGCCAGCTACAATGCTGATAATAATATTGCAAGCAATACCAACAGCAACAGCTTCACAGGCAATCAGCAGTATGCTGCACACACTGGCAATAATACTTCAACCCCTGATTTCGCAGGAGCACAGCCTGTAAATCAGCACACAGCTACAAACAACTCTGACCATACACCACCAATGGGCAACTCTTACGAATCCAACCCATCTTCAGCTCAATTCAGAGATACAGCAAGACAGCATACACAGTTACCTTCAGACCCACCCCCTAAAAATGTAAAGGAATTTCTGTATAATGAGTATCAGAACTCTGTAAACGTAGCAAAAGTACAGCGTTACAAGCCAAAGATTTTCCCTCTTGTCAGCATAGTTGCATTTTTAGTGATTATTTCAACTACTCTTACCATTCTTGCTTCTGTATGGTATCATGGCTCAGTCAACAGCGATACAGAAAAAAGTGATTCATCTGCAAGCAATTCATCTTCAATCGATTCATTTGTTGAAGAGCCAGCTTTAAGCAATCCTGTTTCAATTGAAGAATTGCCTGAGCTGGCAATGAACAGCACCACATATACACTTACATCAGAAAGCGACAGCTCGGTAAGTGTGAATTTTCAGATTCCAGAGGATTACTATGCAATCCCAAAGTATCTTACTGATTCACATATAGCCTTCAGAAAGCAGAGTAATAATTCTCAGGACGACAACAGCGAAGAGCTGGTGTATAGCTACATCGCTATAGAAGACGCCAACTTTGAAGAAGAGCTGAAAAAACTGAAGGAAGAGAATAATCTTCCTGAAACTGATTATAAAGAGTATGTAACAGACACCCCACTGGGTGAATTGCATTGCCTTTCTGTTTTTGGTGCTTACTACGGCATGATACCATTGGACGATAACCGTTTTATTTATATATCCTCAAGCACCCGGATTTACGATTACAGACCCGAGGCTGAAGCCGTTATACTGTGCGTTGCAAACAGCTTACAGAAGGCTCAGAACTGTTTATCTGATTATACAGTAAATTAAATAATGCTAAAAATAAAAGCTCCACTTTTTGACAGGTGGAGCTTTTATTTTTGTGATAAAACAGATAAATGTAGTTTGTGTGACTAACAACAAACTGCGATAGAGAAAAACGCAAAGTTTAGGTCCACCCTTTTTAAAGGGTGGTGGGGTCAAGGGGTGAAACCCCTTGCAGGTTTTAAGGACAGAGTCCTTAACGAATCAAGAATATTTGAAAATGCCATTTCCAATGGCATTTTCAGGAAAAACTATGAGTTAAAGGGCTTTGCCCTTTAAAATCCCACGAGGGGTGTTACC
>JAXJDU010000365.1:0-4416 GCA_036301785.1 Acutalibacteraceae bacterium
AGGTAAAGTATGCAGAAATGTAGTATTGACCAGATGGAATTTCTCCACTTTCAGCTTTAAGGTCAACATTAAATATAGCTACTGTCTGGTCTTCGTGGAAAGCAGAGCCTGTTGACTCTGTAACATCTATAGACTTGATTTTATTACCCTTCTTCTCCTGGTCTTCGATTATAAAATTTGCAAGGTCTGTATAAACCATCTGATTTCTTACTCTTGTGCCTGTATCTCCATCAGACACACATTCAAGCTTTAAGCCCTTGAAGTTCATATCAGGAGCTTTGTACTTTTCGTCAAGAGCACCACCAGTACAGCCGCTGAAAATTAAAGAAACACTTATAAGACATAAAACTGTGATTAAACATACTAATTTTTTCATTGTTATTCCACCTCGTAAAATTCTTTTTTGTCTGTATTACTGTCAGAGATTTCAAAATCGTCGTTTATAAATTCCTCTACTATATAGCGTGGTCTTTGCTTTGTTTCAAGATAAATCTTGCCCAGATATTCACCGATAACACCAATAGCAAACAGCTGTAAGCCACCTAACGCCCATATAGATATAAACATACTTGTCCAACCCGATACGGTATATCCGAAGAAAAATGTAAACAGTGAATACAGCCCGAATATAACGGCAACAATAAATATAAAAACTCCCAGCCACATAATCATTCTGATAGGCTTTACACTCAGCGAGGTTACTCCCTGCCATGCAAGTGCCAGCATTTTTGCAAGAGGATATTTACTCTCGCCTGCTGTGCGTTCAAAACGGTCATATTCTACCGTGGCTGTTTTAAAGCCAACCATAGGCACCATACCACGCAAAAAGAGATTTACCTCTTTAAACTCTGCAAAAGCATCAAGCGACCTTTTGCTCATAAGTCGGAAATCAGCGTGATTAAAAACAACCTCTGCCCCCATAGAGCTTAATATCTTATAAAAGCTTTCTGCTGTAAAGCGTTTAAAGAATGTATCTGTATCACGCTTTTTACGCACTCCGTACACAATGTCACAGCCCTTTTCGTACTCATCAAGCATTTTATCAATGGCGTTTATATCGTCCTGAAGGTCTGCGTCAATCGAAATTACAGCGTCAGCATATTCCTTTAAGGTCATAAGCCCACCATAAAGTGCATTCTGATGACCCCTGTTACGGCTCATTTTAAGGCCAGAAACAAACGGACTTGATTTGTGCAGCTCGGTTATAATCTCCCAGGTTTTGTCTGTAGAACCATCATCGATATACACAATACGGCTTTTGTCTGTTATTCTTTTTTCTTTTATTAACTGATTATATTTATTAAGAAGCTTCAGTGTTGTATCCTTTAATACACTTTCTTCATTATAGCAAGGAACTGCCAGATATAGGGTTAACATATAAATCTCCCATTCGTTACATATATATTCAGTATATCATTTTATAGAAAATACTTCAACAGTAGCAACAGCATTTTTACATTATCTTAATAAAATTTACTATATAAAAAAGCGTTAAAGCTGCAATCAGAGGTGATACACTTGAACAGTAGCAAAATCAACATAAAGTGCATAGTTATACTATCTGCAATTATTTTACTGCTATGTATAATCTGTGCAATGCTTACACTTGATAACCATAATAAAGGAAATACTCAGAGCAACCATACAACCGATACCAACACACAAACAGAGCAAACAACAGAGGTAACAAACAAGCAGACCGAGGTTTCTGACAGCATAGTAGCTACAAGCTTTTCAACATCTCCACCTGCCACTGTCCCAACAGAAAGCAAGCCTGCAAAGCAGGAAAGCACCCATACGCCTTTTACAGAAGCTCCAGCTACCCCAGCTACAAGCAGTGCTACAGCTAACACAGAAAACCACTTTGCAGAGCAAGCCACAGCTATAACAGAGCCAACTACAAACGATAATGAGCTGCTTGAGCAGGTTATTGCACATAGTGGCTATACACTAAAGGACATCAGCAACATCAAATCTGAACAGCTTATTGTTGTTACAGGATATAATTCAGACAGTGGTACAACAGCAAGGCTATTTTCATTTAACAACAACCAATGGCAAAAAGAAAAGCTTGATTGCAGGGTTACTGTGGGCAGTAATGGAATCGCTACAAAAACAAATGACGATGATAACATAACTCCAAAAGGGTTATATACAATAGGTGATGCATTTTACATTGATAAAAAGCCGTCAACATGGCTTAACACATTCAAAATCACAAGCAACACCTACTGGGTAATCAATGCTGAATCTGATATGTATAATAAAAAAATCGAGCTTGAAGGCAACAATGAGTCTGACAAAGCTATTCATATGATAAGCTCACCGTCATATCGCTATGGCTGTGTAGTAAATTACAACACAGACCCGATAATAAAAGGTAAAGGCTCGGCAATATTTTTGGAATGTGGAGATTCTGCCACTAATGGTAGTATTGCATTTTCAGAGAATGACCTGCTTAAATATCTTGAAATCTTAAACTCAGAGAAAAAACCTGCTATTATTATTTTTTAAATTCCTTTAATTGTAAATATTCAACAAATACAGCAGTCGCAATTTGGCGATTGCTTTTTCTTATAGCCTTATAATTTTTAAAAAAGGTCTTTAAATATATTTATGGGTGTGATATAATTTAAAAGTAAATTTAATATTGAGGATGTGAAAATCTTGAGCATTATTGCAAATATTTTTGCTGAACAATGGGTGTTTATGCTGATAGCAGTGGTTGCAGTTATAGCAGTATTCGTTGTTAAAAAGTATCTAGCCGACTTTTACCAAACCTTTTTAAAAGGTGGCTTAACAATACTTTCAGTGCTTTTAATTGTGTTAGCACTTTTGTTTAATATGCACGACCTATTCCTGCTTGTACCTATAATCGTTATATGCTGTGAATTATTCGGATATGGAGTTACAGGTAAAATAGTAACTGTATTATTTGTAGACTTTCTACTTATTCAGCTTGACTACCGAGTAATTGCAAATATTACCAGTCCTACTGTTATGACAATTGTATTTTACGCTTTACAAATTGTAGCAGCTATATGTATCGGTGTTATTATGGACCAATACATTCGCCAGAAGCAAGCTGAAAGCAACCAGGGTAAAGAATTAGCAAAAGATGAACCTGAATCAAATGACATCACTATCGAAATTGATGATTTGGACAGCGAAATCGAAAAAATCATGAGTAGCGTTGGTAAAGATTTAGAAGACTGATAAGCACTTGTTTTAACAACTAAAAATCAATCCCGTTCATAAATGGCATACTGCCTGATATGAACGGGATTTTTTTTATTATATAAAATCCCCTGCTGCGTGGTATTTTACGCAACAGGGGGGTAAAGGCTTATTGTATATTCAAAATGAATGTTATTATATTACAGATCAAGCACCTAAGTAATCCACTGGGATTGGAGTATAGTAAAATTCTGCTACTGTCAGACCATTCAACACCATTGAAGGTGTTTTCTCCGGCTCTGTTGGCTGGGTTGGGTCTACAGCCTCTGTAGGCTCAACCGGCTCGGTAGCCTCGGTAGCATCTCCATACATAATACTGTCAAGGTCATCAAGCACAGTCTTATTAACTGGTTCATTTACCTTTATTGTATATGTAACACCGTCAAGCTCTACCTCACTTAGCTTCAGGTTTTGTAGCTCTTTTATCTTTGAAAGCTCAGTATTGGCAGATTTATCTTGCTTTTTCAAAACCTCTGCTGCACCCTCAATTTTGAAATTAGCCTGTACAGAGCCTATAACAGTAAAGAAAGCATATTCCTTATCTTCGTTCAGATAATAACCGATTGATATATTGTGGTCATTCAGCTCTTTAACAGTTTTACCCTCAAGCTTTCCTATAAGCTTCATAGTATCGCTGTCGGCATTGTCCATTTTAAAATCAAACAGACACTCCTTGCTATCGTCCATTTTACTGTAGTTTATGTATACATAGCCTTCTTCAATCAGGTCTGGCAGGCTTGTACCAACCATATCCTCAAAATAAACATAATTATTTTTTATTTCTTCGGTAGCTGGCTCTGTTTGTGCCTCTGTTACTGGCTGTGTTACCTTTTCTGTAACTGTTTCTGTTGGCTCTGCGTTTGATTTTGTTTCATCAGCATTTTTATTATTACTACATGCCACAAAAGAAAGCATTGCTGTAGCTGCCAGAATGGCACAAATAATCTTTTTAAGCAAATAAAACATCTCCTTTGTATATAATAAAAAATTGTACCACATAATAAGCTTTAATTCAAGAAAATTAATATGTATGATGGCGTTAAATTGTAGTTTGTCGGTGTGAGCTAACGCTCACACCTGAAGAGAAAAAAGCGTAAAGTTTAGGTCCAGCCTTTCCAAAGGCTGGTGGGGTTAAGGGGTGAAACCCCTTATGGGATTTTAAATGGCAAAGCCCTTTAA
>JAXJDU010000366.1:0-2765 GCA_036301785.1 Acutalibacteraceae bacterium
TCAGAAAACAGAAGGGCTTTTCTCAGGAGGAGCTTGCAAACAGACTGAATGTGTCACGACAGACTATCTCAAAATGGGAAATAGGTGACTCTACACCCGATTTAGAAAAGCTTGTTGCTATAAGTGATTTGTTTGATGTGTCACTTGACAGCCTTGTAAAAGGAAAAGAAGAGGAGCCACAGCGGGCTGATGAGCCCGTAAAGTCAGAGCTTGTAAGCGTGCTTAATGAAAAGGTGTTGACCAGCGAAAATAAAGTAAAGGCTAAAAATATTCTTAAAATTATTGCTATTATTGCTGGTATTGTTATTGCAGTAGATGCAATTTCTATGATTATTTATTTTGCTGTCAACGGTGTACCAACATAAAACATATTTTAAAATTATCAGCTTGACTGAATGGATTATATATTCAGTCAAGCTTGCTGTTTATGTTTTATTCAGAAAAGAACATAAACAAATTTCCTTATAAACCAATGCTATAATAATATTGCAGTTTGGATTTGATGTTTTGATAAAGCATAAGTATTGAATTCCTGAGGTAGATGTATGAAATGTATAAACGCTAACGAAATACTTCCTCAGAAGCTGGTTGAAGAAATACAGAAGTATATTCAGGGAGAAACGATTTACATACCTAAAAAGGATAAGCAAATCAATAAACCTCCTACTGAATACAAAATTGAGCTACAAAAGCGAAATGTAAGAATTTATCTGCAACACCTTGAGGGTGTAAGTAATCAGCAGCTTGCAGAAAGCTTTAATCTGGCTCAGTCAAGTATCAGAAGAATAATTATTGAGCAAAGAGAAGGTTATAGGGCAATGTCTGAAAGAATACAAACACTGCTGCCACAGTGGAATTTACATAATGAAGCAATAAAGCAGATTTACAATTCTACATGGCAGATAGGTGATAGCTATGTGTTGAAGCTGTATAGCGAATCTGAGTCGCTGCAAAGAAATATTCTTATAAATCAACACCTTGATAAAATGGGTATTCCTGTAGGTAGATTGCTTAAAACCAATAACGGAGCTCTTTATACTGAAGATAACGGACAGTATTTTTTTGTATCTGAAAAGCTTAAGGGGAGTAACATAGTAAAGCTGAAGCTTCGTAACAATAAAGCAGAAATGATGGGAGAGATTATCGCTAATCTGCACATTGCGTTTAAAAGCTTTGAGGATAAGGCTGAATTCTGGGAAAACAGTATATTGGACGAAATGAATGGCTGGGTAAAAGAAAGCCTTGAAAAATCAGGCTGGCATAATATCAGCTGTGATGAATATGAAGAAATCATAGTAAATCTGCAAAAGCATTACAATAGCCTACCAGTACAGCTGATTCACCGAGATGTGCATTTTGGAAATTTCCTTTTTGACAAGCAGAAATTCAGTGGCTATATAGATTTTGATTTAAGCCAGAAAAATATACGAATTTTAGATTTGTGTTATTTTGTTTTATCGGTTTTATCAGAAAAAGAAAAATTTGGAATCACAGAGGAAATGTGGTTTGAATTTGCAGAAAAGGTATTTGCAGGATATAATAAAATACTTAAGCTGTCAAACGAAGAAAAGCAGTCTGCTGTATTTATTATGGAATCTATAGAGCTTTTATTTCTTGCTTTTTTTGAATCCAGAGAAGATTCTGCCTTAGCTGAAAATACATATAATGTTTTTAAATTTATCAAAGCAAACGAAAAAAGAATTACACGAATAATAAGATAATTAAAACTAGCGTTGAGTTTATGCGTAATATTGCGTGAGAGGAGAATAACTATGCTAAAAATAACAGAAGCTGATAATTTAAGGGATATTTATAATTTTCATCTAAGCTTTGAGGTGCCTTACTTCTTTACAACCGATTTTGAAATCTGGAAGAAATCATTTACAGAGGATATTGACGGTGAGGGCAGACAGCTGTTTAATGAGCTTACAGCAAAGGCTGTTTACAACAACGATGAGATTGTTGGTTTTATTCAATACGGAAAAACTGCCTTTGGCTTTGCAGATAACGGAAAAATCTCCAGCGATATTTCATACCCTGTTATCCGTAGCTTCTATTTTAAGAAAGACGAAGCTGACGCAGGTAAGCTTCTTTTGAGTGATGCCTTAGAAAACCTGGGAAATAATAAGAGAGTTTATGCGTTTTTCCATTACTTCGGCATGACCTGTTTTGCCCGTCATGGTAAGCTGTTTGATAAATATGATTATATAGAAGCCCTGCTTAAAGAAAACAGCTTTGTTATTGAGCATGAAAATGTTTATTATTCATCAACACTTAATGCTGAAGAAAACTCAGAGGTAGTGGTTACTCCACACGACATGACAAAGGGTAATCATCAGTATATAGATTTTCACCTGAATGATTCTCATGTTGGTGGCTGTGAGGTGCATTACCTTGATGAGAATACAGCATATCTGCGTTGGATTTATGTCAACAGCGAAATAACAGGCAAGGGCATTGGTACAAAGTGTATGAAAGCCCTGAAGAGCTTTTTGTACGAAAAAGGCTTTAAACGCTTTGATACCGACACAGCTGTTAATAATACTGTAGCACAGCACTACTACGAGAAAACCGGCTTTAAGCGTGAGGGTATAACAAAAAGCTTTTTTAACTGAAGTTTATCAGTAAAAAACAATCCCGTATAATTGACCCGACCCCAAAAAGTTAGACCAAAAATCTAACATTTTGGAGGTCGGGATTTTTAATGACAAAATACAGTTATGAATTCAAGAAAAAAGCAGTAATGGAATATATTAACGGAAAAA